>DASVHB010000386.1:0-6908 GCA_036379195.1 Pirellulales bacterium | reverse complement strand
CCGAAGTCTCGTCGCTGGCTGACCGCCGGCGACATCTTTCGCGTTCGTTGCCGCTGTTCGTGCAATTGATGCGATTGATGGTTCAGTCGGCTCGCCAGCAGGGCATCAGGCAACTGCTGGTCGCGGTGCATCCGCGTCACTCTCGGTTTTACAAGCGTTTCCTCAGCTTCGAACCGCTCGGCGACGAGAAGTCGTATCCCTTGGTGCGCAACAACCCCGCGGTGGCACTGCTGCTCGACTTCGACAAGCTCGACCGGGTGCGGCCGGTCAATTACGAGACCTTTTTCGGCGCACCGCTTCCGGCGGAACAGCTTCGCCGCTGCCCAATCTCACTTGAAGAGCGTACGATCTTCGGGCCCGCGGCGGCATATGGCATCGGCTTCACGCCGATCGGCCCCAGCGACGAAGCAATGGCTCCCGGCGGCTCGGCCGTGGCTTGAATCGCAAATTTACACGCGCGTCGATCCCGCCCGACTCAAGCCATCCACCGCAGGTTCCATCCACGGACCTGGCCCGGGCAGTCTCCCGTGCTCTGAGCGGCGCGCGAAGGCAGGAAACGTTCATCCGACCCAACGCGTGGATCGGACCGCCGGGGAAGCTATAATCTCGACCATGAAAAGAACATTCAGAATCGGCCTCCTATCGACCGCCATTGCGGTCGGCCTTTCCTTGTCGCTGCCTGGCTCCACGTTACGCGCGGATCAAGCAACGGCCCCGTTCGAATGCCGGTGGGCCGATGGCGAGATCGTCATCGACGGCAAGCCCGACGACGCTTCTTGGAGCAAAGCGGCCCTCATCGAAGGCTTTTCATTACCCTGGCTGGGCGAGGCGGCCCGGCCGGCAAAAACCGCCACCCAAGCGCGGCTGCTGTGGGACCGCGAGAACTTGTATTTCTTCGCGTCCATGGACGACTCCGATCTCTATGCCGACGTCAACGAGCCTGACGGTGTCACCTGGGAAAACGACGTCTTCGAGCTTTTTTTGAAGCCGGCCGACGATAAGCCGGGCTATTACGAGTTTCAGGTAAATGCCGCCGGCGCCGTCATGGACATGTTCCTCCCGCAAAGGCGCAGCGGCGGATACCGGCGGTTCAAGGGCGACGCCGCCTTTCACGTGGAAGCCAAGGTATCGCTTAGGGGCACGTTGAATCGCTGGCAAGATCGCGATGCGGGCTGGTCGGTCGAAGGCCGCATACCCTGGCTCGATTTCTTGCGCACCGGCGGCCGTCCCGGCAATGGCGAGGCCTGGAAGTTTGCGCTCTGCCGCTACCTCCGTCGACTTCGAAGGCCCGGAACTTTCGACCTGCGCGCCGTTGAAGTCGCAACCGCCCGACTTTCATCATCACGAAGACTATGCCACGCTCATCTTCCAAGGGCCGAACGAGCAGACAACCCTGCGGCCTCACGGCATCGAAACGTACACACCGGTTACGACTTCACGCCTGATCGGCTCGCCCGATCCGCCCTTGCCTTACCGCGCCCGACGCACCCGGCCGGAACTGCAGCTTTCGTTCCCCGTGTTTGTGATCGCCGAGCCGGACAGCGGCAAGTTGTGGATCATCGACCAGCCCGCGGCCTACGGCCCGACGCGGATCGCACGCACCACCGGCAACCCAGGCGAAGCTGGGCTGGAGACGCTGCTGCAAATGGAAGAGGGGCTCGCCTACTCCATCGCCTTCCATCCCGACTTCCATCAGAATGGCTTCGTCTATGTCGGCGCCAATACGCAGGCCGGCACCAACCGGCGGTCCACGCGAATTACCAGGTATACGGTCGGCCGTGAACCTCCCCACGCGCTCGATCCGGCGTCGGCCTTGACGATCATCGAGTGGCCTTCGGCGGGACACGACGGCGCGGCGCTGGCCTTCGGCCTCGATCGCCTGCTTTACATTACCTCCGGTGACGGCACCTCGGATTCCGACACCGACATCGTGGGCCAGGACTTAAGCCGACTCACCGCCAAGGTGCTGCGGATCGACGTCGACCATCCTCAGGCCGACAGGCCTTATTCGGTTCCGGCCAACAACCCCTTTGTGAGTGTGGCCGGCGCGCGGCCCGAGACTTGGGCCATCGGCTTGCGAAATCCGTGGCGGATGACGACCGATCCCGCCACCGGGCAAATCTGGATTGGCAGCAATGGCCAAGACCTGTGGGAGCACGTCTTTCTACTCCAGCGCGGCGCCAACTACGGTTGGAGCGTTTTCGAGGGGAGCCATCCGTTCTACCTCGAGCGAAAACTGGCCGATGTTCCGCACACGCCGCCTGCCGCCGAGCACCCGCATTCGGAAGCAAGATCGCTCACGGGCGGCGTGGTGTATCACGGCGCGAAGCTGCCCGAGCTGCGCGGGACCTACCTCTACGGCGATTATTCAACCGGCAAGATCTGGGGCTTGAGGCACGATGGCCAGCGAGTGGTTTGGCACAAGGAGCTGGCCGATACGAGCCTGGCCATCACGGCCTTTGCCCTCGATGCCGACGGAGAACTGCTCATCGCTGACCATCGAGGCGACGGCCAAGGCGGTTTTTATACTCTGGAGCCGAATCTGGGCGACGATACGCAGGCTGCCTTTCCGCGGCGGCTTAGCGCAACGGGCCTTTTCCGATCCGTCGCCGGGCATGAGATGCAACCGGGTGCGATTCCCTACGATGTGAACGCGCCGCTCTGGTCCGACGGCGCCTACAAAGCACGCTGGCTGGTCTTGCCGCCCACGATGGCCCAAGACGGCCGCGACACGCCCGTGCAGATTTCGTTGAGCGGCGATCGCTCGTGGGATTTGCCCGAGCAAACCGTGCTGGTGAAATCGTTTGCCCTGGAACGGCAAGACGGCAAACCCGAATCGCGGCGCTGGGTGGAAACCCGTTTGCTCACACGCCAGCAGGGCGAGTGGGTCGGCTATTCGTATCGCTGGAACGACGAGCAAACCGACGCCGTTCTGGTCGACGCCCAGGGGGCCGACCAGGAATTTTCGATCGACACCGCAGGCGGCGAGCGGCGGCAAACATGGCATTATCCGAGCCGCAGCGAGTGCATGGTTTGTCACAGCCGCGCGGCCAACTTCGTGCTCGGCCTGTCCACGCCGCAATTGAACCGAGATTTCGATTACGGCGGTATTGTCGACAATCAGTTGCGCGTGCTTGAGCACCTGGGACTACTGCGAGTCGATTATCTGTCCGACGCGCGGGAGCACCTGCACGAGCAGCTTCGCGCCACGGGAATTTCGACCGACGAAGCGGCAGAGCGGGTGGCCGCAGCGACGGCGTCTCGCGGCCAGCGATCGGCGGTGACCTCGTCGCTGCTGGCCCGCTCGCCGCGGCATTATCCGCGGCTGGCAGATCCCTATGACGAGCGAGAGTCGATCGAACTTCGGGCACGCGCGTATCTGCACGCCAATTGTGCCCAATGCCATGTGGAAGCCGGCGGCGGCAACGCTCAGATCGACCTGCGTTTTTCGACCGCCGGCGACCAAATGCGGCTCGTCGACGTGGAACCGCTTCACGACCGTTTTGGCATCGAAGGAGCGAAGTTAGTGGCTGCCGGTGATCCCGACCGCTCCGTGCTGTTACACCGCATCAGCCTTCGCGGCCGCGGGCAGATGCCCCAGCTCGCGACTTCTTTGGTCGATCAGCGAGCCGTCGAGCTGATCCGGGCGTGGATCAAAGATATGGGTAAATCGTCACCGAATCGGCTTTCTCGCGAGGCCTCGGCGTTGCGCGAATCAAAACGATCGAGCGGACGCCAGGCGGGGCGGGCCGAAGATCCCTGCGCGCAGTAAACCGGCGCGTGCGGCGACCAATCGCCCGAGTAAGTGCCTATCTCAGACTTGACATTGTGGTGTAGGCGTCCCGCCTGCCTGCCGGCTGGGATGGCGTCCGGCAGGGAAGAGTAGATCATTGGCGCAAGCCTTGCGTTACGGGGCGGAACACCAAGGGGCGGGCGAAGGCGAGCACATCGGTGCCCAGTGCGGGCACGACCAGTGCGGCACGACCGGCGCGGCAAAAAAAGATCAAAAACTCGCGCGGAATTCCGTTGCCTTCAAGATGACACCTACCTTCAATTAGTTCACAAGACATTTTCCCTGGCGCCAGCCGGGAGGGCGGCCACGGTCTGGCGACACTCAAGGAACGAGGCCCTTGGCTACGTCCGGCACACGCGCACTGCGGCTTGCGAGTCAACCTGCTTGGTCCGGCGACGCGCCGCTCGAAAACGAGGTGGCATACAAAGTCGCCGATCAGGCCTGGGAGCGTGCGGAGGCTTTTCGACTGGTCTACCGTGCTTATGTGGAGGCGGGGTTGATGCGGCCCCACCCCGCGGAAATGCGCGTGATGCCCCATCACTTGCTGCCCACGACGGCCACTTTTGTCGCGCTGCGCGGCTCGCGGGTCGTCGCCACCGTGAGCATGGTGGGCGATGGCCGGCTGGGCCTGCCGCTGGAGTGTGCGTATCCCCAAGAGGTCGAGCTTTTACGGGGTCCGGGCACCTGGCTGGGCGAGGTGTCGGCCTTGGCCAGTGCGGCGGAGCCGGTATCGAGCATCGATTTGGTGATCGGTCTGATGCGGTTGATGGCGCAGTTTTCGCGTCGCCACGGTGTCGATCATCTGCTGGTGGCGGTTCATCCCCGGCATGGTCGCTTCTACCGGCGGTGTCTGGGCTTTAAGGCGTTGGGCGGCGAGAGGGCGTACCCCGCCGTCGACAACCGGCCCGCGGTGGCGCTGCATCTCGATCTTTCACGGCTGGAAGAAGATCCGCCGGCCAGCTACGGCTTGTTTTTTGGAAAAGCGATCGACGACGAACAGTTGCGATACTGCCCGATCTCGGCGGCGGAACGTCGCCAGTTGGTGCAGTTCTTGGTGAGCGAAACCGACACCGCCACGGCGGAATCGGGAGCAATGCTGGCGTGCGCCTAGCACAGCGGTGAAGGATGTCGCGGACGCGCCGGGAGTACTCACACCAACCCGAAGCGCAAGCGAGGAACGACATCTAAAACGCGGCGCTATAGCGCGCATGCCTCGCTTGCGCTTCGGGTTAGTGTCGACTCTGCGTTTTATTCCGGTTCTGCCGATCAACCGTTCATAACCTACTCGCAAGCGTAACCTTAACTTGTACATGTGGTCTCTCGCCTTACGAACACTACTGGCCGACCGAGGCAAACTCATCACCGCCCTGGTGGGCGTGGTGTTTTCCATCGTGTTGATGAACGTGCAGGGCGGACTGTTTCTGGGGCTGCTGCGGCGGGCCAGCCTGATGGTCGATTTTAACCCCGCCGACATCTGGGTCGGACATAAAGCGATGCACAACGTCGATTTTGCCCGCGATATTCCCCGCCGTTGGCGCGACCGCATTCTGGGAACGCCCGGCGTGGCCGACGCCGAAGCCTATATCATCGGGCATACCGAGATGACGCTGCCCAGCGGCGGCTATGAAGATGTGGTCGTGGTCGGATCTGACCGCGCCAGCCTGTGGGGCGGCGCGTGGAACATCAGCGATGGCAACGCCGCCGACGTTCGCAAGCCCGAAGGCATCATCGTCGATGAGTTTGAAGCCGAGAAACTTGAATTCCCCAAGGTCGGCGACACGCGCGAAATTGGCGGGCAGCGAGCACGCATCGTGGCTCACAGCCGCGGCATCGTGGGCTTTCTGGTCACGCCCTATGTGTTCACCACGCTCTCGCAAGCCTCGCTTTATCTGGATAAACCGCCGGAACGCTGCTCGTATTTTCTGGTCAAACTGAAACCGGGCTTCGATGCCCAGACGGTTTGCCGGGCCATTCGCCAGCGGCTGCCCGAAGTCGATGCTTTTTCGAGCAAAGAATACGCCTGGACCAGCATCAACTATTGGCTCACGCGCACCGGGCTGGGCATCAGCTTCGGCGCGGCGACGCTGTTGGGCGTGCTGGTGGGGGCGGTGATCGTCGCCCAGACGCTCTATGCTTCGGTGCTCGACCGGTTGGGAGAGTTCGGCACGCTCAAGGCGATGGGCGCGCGCGATCGGCAGATTTTCAGCATTTTGCTGGCCCAGGCGCTGGTGATGGCCCTGGCGGGCGCGGTGATGGCCTTTGAGGCGGTGCTATTTATCGAACGCGCGTTCAGCACGCCGCACGCGCCGATCGTGGTACCGTTGTCGCTGTCGCTGACCAGCTTCGCGGTGGTGCTGGCGATTTGCGTCGGCGCGTCGCTCGTGCCGTATTGGCGGATCCGCAAACTCGACCCCGCGGTTGTGCTACGAGGATAGAACCGGACAACAGTTCCTCTCCCTCCGGGAGAGGCTAGGTGCGGGAAAGACTCATCCTCTCATTCGGGGAGAGGTCGACGAAACAAGAATGGAAAACATCAAGATGCCACCGGCTTGCCCGGTGGAGTATCACGTTGGCAATCTACAGTCGACATCGGCCAGAGACCTCTTTTTCGCCGCCAGACGGCCCGCCGAAGGCGGGCCGTCTGGGGGCGAAAAAGAGCGGGTGGTGCGACGGACGGGTGTAGAAACCAACGTCAGCAACCAGCCGGGCAAGCCGGCGGCATGGCATGGATCGACACCGCACCGCGCCCCAGCGCTGCATAAAAGACGAAACACTCGACAAAATGTTCCCTCTCCCATCGGGAGAGGCTAGGTGAGGGCCGAAAAAAAATGCAGAGGTTCTCTTTCGTCCGCTCAGAAGGCATCAACCCCACAATCGTCGTCCGCGACGTCTTTAAGAACTACACCAGCGGCGGCGCCACCACGCCGGTGCTACAAGGCATCGATCTAGAGATCATGCCCGGCGAATGCGTGTTTCTGGTCGGTCCGTCGGGCAGCGGCAAAACGACCTTGTTGTCGATCTTGGGTTGCCTGCTGACGCCCGACCGCGGCCAGGTCGAGATTGCCGGCCAAGAGCTTGCGGGGCTGAGCGATCTGCGGCGGGCCATGCTGCGGCG
>DASVHB010000385.1:0-3871 GCA_036379195.1 Pirellulales bacterium | reverse complement strand
CTGTGGATGGTCTCGCCGCTGGCCGCGATGGGCTTTGTGGCCGGCATGTCGCTGCTAGGCGCGGCGATCATTTACCGGGCCGGAGAAAGGATTCAGGGTTCAGAATCCCTGAATGCGGAATCCTGACCCCGAATCCCGGGTCGCGAGTCCCGCCCCCTCCTCAAAAAAAACCGCCTGCCGCGAACGAACGCGGCAGGCGGCGCTGTGGGTCTCCCAACTCAACAACGCGAGCCGGGAAGCGGAAGATTCGCTCCAGGATTGATCAACGCTTCGAGGGTCGCCAGCCGCCGTCGTCGATCGGACGAGAGCGTTTCGTGGCCGGCGACGTCTCTGGCGGGGTCTGCTTGCCGGGTGCATCGGCCGGCACGTCCCACGAGACCGGACGATAGTGCCGGGTTCGCAAGATCGGGTAGCTTGTCGTGCGATCGGCGGGCGTAATCAACCGCGGCGCCGAAGCCGCGCCGGTCTGCGAGGCTGAACCCGGCTCGCCAAGAGTCTTGTCTGGAATGGGAGTCAATGGGCCGTACCCGTCGGTGGCGGGTTTCTGCAGCGTCTCTCGCGGCGACGAAGGCGGCTGCGCGCCCTGCGGCAAACTAGGCGCGGTGTTGGCCGGCGAACTGACGACGGTCGAACCGCTGACGTACGGCGTTGTAGTCGATGACGCATAGACCGGCGCCGACGTTCCGCAACTCGAACACCCGCTGCTGGCGGCATAGCCCGCCGTCGGTGCATAGCCGACGGTCGCCGTGCCACACGTGTTGCACGGACTGCGACCAAAGAAATTGGCCACCATCATGCGGAACGTCGTGTATGGCACCAGCCGCGCTTGCTGCACATAAGTTGTCGTGGGACGCATGCACGTCACCGGGCAACCTGTGCACGGATCGCAGGTGGTCACGGGACGATACGTCGTCACCGGCACCGTCACATATTGCGTGCGATAGCAGGTCTGCGGCACATAATTGGTCACCTGCGGCGGCTGGCAATCGCAGGCGTTCACGGCCGGCGCGTAGGTAGGGGCGGCGGGTCGGCTGCCGCAGCAACGACTGAGCCAATCGAAAATGGCATGGCTTTCCGCCGGCACTGCCAGAAACCCGGCTGTCACGCCAAGCGCCGCCACACAGGCTCGAAGGGACCGCATGCTCATCATTTTTTCACCTGCGACTTGAGAAAATGTTCTCTTCTCGTTAAACCCGCCACGCGAACTTTCGTCAACAGACAAAAGCTCGCGCGGGCGCATTTGGAAACAAATTACGATGATTGCGAATACGTTGGCATTGCTGGCGGACGGGTTCAGGCAAGCTAGTCAGTTCGTCGGTAGCGCCGGCCGTGGTGGCCGTCCCGTTCGTGCGGTACTAGAGATTAGGTCACATTTCCGCCCGCGACCGCCGCGTTTGGCAGCGAATCAATCGGCCCTGTGCCCGCGCAGTTCATACAAGTCGTACAAGCCAAACAGCGCCTCGCGCAGATTCCCGCCGTATCGCCGCCAGACGGCCGCCAGATCATCGTCGTTCAGGGTTTGATCGCCGTCGGGCAGTAATCTGCCCACAACATGCCGAAGAACCTCCAAGCTTGGAGCGACCTGGGCGATGGTCGGCAGTCCCACATCTTGATGGCTGGTCACCAGTAGTCCGCAGCCCTGCCGGCGGCAGCGGCGCCTAAGGCGCCACCGGGCCAATCGGCCCAACTGTTCGTAGCCGTCGACCAGCAATTGCCCGTCGGTGCCGAGCGTTTCGAACTGCTCGATACATGGTAAGACGCGATCGCCTTGTCGCAGCGTCACCGCTCGGGTTCGGCGGCCGGCGGCGGAGAGAGCAGGCAACAGCGTGGCCAAGAGCGTCGATTTTCCGCTGCCGTGCGGGCCAACGATTTGTCCGAGCCAGCCGTGCGTGGCAAGCCGTTCGACCAATTGCTCCGCGCTTTCGCCCGCCGCAAAGTGGTAAGTTAACGCTCCCGGCCTCACATAGCGGGTGGCAAACGGGTTGGTCACTTGAGCCGCGCCTCGATCACCTGCCAGGCCACGGGAGGCCGGCCGCCGCGCGAACAGGTAAGCGTAGTGTGGTCGGCGGGAAGAACAACATAATCGTCCACGCCCGGCAGACGTGTGCTGGTGAGCCACACCAGGCCATCGGTCTTGCCGGTTTGGCCTTCGACCTTCGCGGCCCAATGGTCGATGGTTTGTTGCGCGGATCGGCAATAACGAACGTCGGGCAACCAGCACACTGCCCAACGCATCGCGCTTGCAGTGTAGCGCCAACCGCAACTGCGGTTGCCCGCCACAATGGTGTACCGCACTCCGCGCCGTCGTGGCCTGGCGTTCAAGTCGGTCAGAAATCTGGACCCCGGCGAAAGATCGCGGCGAGCTTCGCCGACGCCGTCCGAAATCAGCCACGTCCAGTTCCAGTCGGGCTCGGTTCGCCAAAGCTGCGCGTGCTCGACCAATTCCGCCGCCTGGCTGAAGCGCGCATAACACGAGCCCTCGTTGGGCGGGGCTAACATGATGAGCCGCCGCACGCCGCCCCGGTAATTCGCGCCTTCGACATACCGGCGCGCGATCAATGCGCCCATGCTATGGGCGACCAGGTCGAGCTTGATGCCCGGATGCTTGCGCGCCAGCGACGCGATCTCGTCGGCCAGCAGCGCCGCGCTGTCGTCGAGCGCTTGGTCGTTCGGGTAGCCAAACCGTGCGACGCGATGTCCCGACGCTTCGAGCAACGGCGCCAGATCGCACCAATACGCCGGTCCTGCGTCGAGGCCATGTACCAACACCACCAGAGGCTCTTTGGCGTCGAGTTTTTTGGGGAACACAAGTCCGACGCGCCGAGGCGCCGATGCCTCGCTGCCGCGATCGCATGTCGCCGCCCAGCGCCGAAGGCAAGCTCGGCCGCGATCGGGAATCGCCGCCAGATAATCGCGGCAACTGCACCAGCAGTCGCTGAGCTTGGCTCGCCAACCGACCGGCGCCGAAACGTTGGAACCGCCGGCCTCGGCCCAGACGGCGGGCGGTGAAACGCCGAGGACACAAAGCAGCACGGCAACACGGCAGATGGCGACACGACAGATGGCGACGCGGTGCATGGCGTTTTCTCCCCGGGCGTTCCGTACCTTGGTCACCCTACCGCGCCGCGGCATGCCTGGGCAACTCATGGTAGCGTCCTAAAGTTGAGTTGGTCGCCCATATTAACCCGCAGCGTTAGCGAGGAAATGGCCTTTTCATGCGTCGCTGGCGCTTTGGGTTGGTGTAAGACCACTGCGGCTCGGACATCCCGGAGGCTCATGAATAATCCGGATCCGGTAGTCTCGGCCGTTGTGGCCGGCGTACTTATGGGTCGGGATCAAAATATTGATCGAACCCCAGCCACAGGCTGCGCGCGTAGCGAAAGAACCAGAGCGGAAACAGCACGCAAAACGCCGTCAGGCCGATCAGCAACGTATTGCCGGGCAGGTCGGTGGCAAAATACAGCGCGAAGTACGCGACCGTGACGATCAGCGCCGTCAGGCCATAGTTGAAATAGATCGAGCCGAGATAAAAGCCCGGCTCTTGCAGGAAACTCAGCCCGCAGCATTCGCAACGCGGATTCATCCGAAACCAGCCGGTAAAGAGGGGTGACTCACCGCACCGCGGGCATCTTAGTCGGCAGCTTCGCACGAACGTGGGCCAGAAGGGCAGCCGCATTGAATTCATTCGGTTCCTCCGATCGCGGCAAGTCCCTACCTACTCTCGCGTCGATGCTTGAGTGCCCATGCTCTCGCGATTTTCGGCAACCTCGAGACAACCTCTTTGCCGAATAATACTTCATCAACATAGCCCATGTGCAGCATGTCGATGATTCGACAAAGGTAGGACCGGCCTTTGACCCACCAGGTAAAA
>DASVHB010000384.1:0-13740 GCA_036379195.1 Pirellulales bacterium | reverse complement strand
ACCGGGGCATCGCCAAGGCTCTGCCCCAGCCACCAGCCACCAACCACCAACCACTAGCCACTAGCCACTAGCCACTAACTGCCCCTGTTCATGGACGTACGCACCTTCCGAGCACCGACGATGCAAGAAGCCCTGGCGCTGGTGCGCCGCGACCTGGGACCCTCGGCTGCCGTGCTGCACACGCGCGAGATCCGCGGCAGCCGGCTGCTGAGCTGGATTCCCGGCGCGCGGCAGATCGAGATTACGGCGTCGGCCCATGTGAACGTGCCCAGCCGTTTGCCGCGCCGCGCGGAAACCGTCGCCCCCGCCACCGATGTGGCGCCCGGACTCGAATGGGAAGCCAAGGCCATGTTTCGCGACGAGCTGAAAGGCCGCCTCGACGAACTGCATTCGCTGGTCGAAGACCTTTGCCGCCGCACGCGCAAGAGCGGCCCGCACGATTGGCCCGACGAACTGTTCGGTTTATATACCGATTTGATCGAGGCCGACGTGCCCGAGCAGCACGCGCGCGAGCTGATCGAGCAAGTGAAAAATTCAGCTTCGGCAGCGGTGTGTGAAGACGGCCAGCAGGCCCGTCGCTGGTTGGCGCGTGACATCGAGCGGCGGATTGCGATTCATGGCCCGATCGTGCCGCAACCGGGCAGCCGCCGCCTGGTGGCCCTGGTCGGACCGACCGGCGTTGGCAAGACGACGACCGTGGCGAAGCTGGCAGCCAATTTTCGGCTGCGTGAAAAACGCCGCGTGGGATTGATTACTGTCGACACGTACCGCATTGCCGCTGTCGAGCAATTGAGGACCTACGCCGACATTATCGACTTGCCGATGCAAGTGGTCAGCACGCCCCGCGAGATGCGCGACGCAGCCGAAGGGATGTCGGACCTCGATCTGGTGCTTCTCGACACGGCGGGCCGCAGCCCGAAAGACGAAGTCAAGCTGCAGGAGTTGCAAGATTTTCTAGAAGAAGCGCAAGCGGACGAAGTGCATCTGGTGCTCTCTAGTGTCGCGGGCGCCGCGGCCCTGCAGCGCACTGCCGAATGTTTTGCCGCCGTGGGAACCACGGCGCTCATCCTGACCAAACTCGACGAAGCGGCCGGCCTAGGCAGCTTGCTGCCATTATTACAGACGAGCGGGCTACCACTCAGTTATGTGACTCACGGGCAGAACGTACCGGATGATATTGCGCCGGCAGACGGGCGCGTGATTGCGGAGCGAATATTGGGTGTTCAATGAGTGCGGGATCCAAAAAGGTCGCCATCGTGATGCCAAAAGTCGAACTCGCCGCTGCCGTCGATCGAAGTCGCTGTAAGCGTTGGTTGAATTGCGCCGCAGTTCTCTATCCGCTGCTGCTGATTCTAGGCATGGCCGTGTGTTACCCGCTTAGTGCAGGGCCGGCCTGCTACATTGTCGAGGCTACCGGACGGCCAAGGTCATTGCACGATGCGATTATTTGCATTTATCAACCGCTGATAGAGATCACGCCGGAGCTCCCAGCCGGCATCGTACGCGCGATGGAGTACTACATGAGTTGGTGGTACGGCCTGGCGCATTGAATCAACCATCAACCGCAGCGCTAATCGTTTGATCGCCGAACCGTTTCAGCGGAAGTGCGGAATTCCGAGTGCTACGCCCAACTAGCTACCCCCAATCTCTAACCAGTAACCACTAACCACTAACAACTAGCCACCAGCCACTCGCCCTGCGCAAGCGAGGACGCTTACGCTACGGAACCCCTGGCCCCCGACCCCTGAATCCCGACCCCTGCTCATGCTCGACCAGGCCGAACGTCTCCGCTCATTGATGCGCGCAGAAAGCGCCGGAGCGCGGCCGGCTGCGCGGCGCGCCGGGCGTCCACAACTGGTGGTCGTGGCCGGCGGCAAGGGCGGCGTGGGCACGACGACGCTGGCGGTGAATCTCGCGGTGGCTCTGGCCCGCGACGGTCATCGCACCGTGCTGGTCGATGGAGACTTGGGCAAGGCCGATGCCGCGTCGCTCTGCGGTACGCGCGAGAGTTATCATATTGCCGATGTGCTGGCTGGTCGGCGCGGCGTACGCGAAGCCCTTCAGCTTGGCCCAGCCAGCGTGCAAGTGCTGCCTGGCGCCTGGGCCACCGGCCATGTGACCGAGTGCGCGCCCGAAGCACAAGACCGCCTGCTGCGCGAGCTTGCCCGGCTCGGGCAACATGCCGATCAGGTGGTAATCGACGCGGGCAACGGCGAGGGCCGCGTGGTGCAGCGGTTCTGCCAGGCGGCAGATCGAGTGTTGCTGGTGACGTCTGCCGACGACGCGTCGGTGATGAACACTTACGCGGCAGTCAAGCTGCTGCGCGCGGTCGATGCCGAACCGGCCATCCAACTGGTCGTCAATCAGGCGCACGACGGTGCTGGTGCAAAACAAATCCACAACCGGCTCGCGCAGGCGTGTCGGCGCTTTTTGGCATACGAACTGCCGCTGGCGGGAACGCTCACGCGCGCCACCGAAGTGGCCGAAGCCAGCCGCCGGCGACAGCCCTTCGTGCTGGCGTCTTCGCACGCACCAGCCGCGCGGCAAATCGAACAGCTTGCGGCAACCTTGTTTCGCGTCCCCGGAGAAACCGCGTCCTGAATGAACCCGGCCGCCGGATAATCCGATCAAACGATTCAAGTCGCACGCCCCTTGCAACCGATACCTAGGGCCAGCGTCGGTAGCCTGCCGATTGGCAAAGTTTGCCGATTAGGTCGGCTGCAACGGTCGCCGGGAGCAAATGGCGTGGCACGCAGCTACGGCGGAACCTTGGGCTTGATCGCCTTTCTGACCGTGATCGTCCGCGGCTGGACGTACGGCGGGGCGGCGACACCGACCCTGCTGGCGGCCTGGCTCAGCCTGCTCGCGGCGTTTCCTTTGGGATGCGTCGTCGGGCGGCTGGCCGATTGGATCGTGTTAGAGTCAATTCGCAGCAAGCTGGCGGCGGAAATCGCCGCCCGGGAAGCCAAGGAATCGGCCCCCGGCAAGAACAATCCCTGACCGAACTACGCGCGCTGGCCCATCGCCCGGCGATAGGCACGCGCGGCGCATCGGCCAGGGTGGGCAATCATGGAGGAGTGCATGGCAACAGCGGTCGCAGCGGAAGACGTGGCGCAACTGTGGGACGCATTCAAGGCCGATCCTGAGAATCAGGATCTTCGCAATCGGCTGGTCGAGCTATATCTGCCGCTAGTCAAATACAACGGCGAGCGCATCTGGTCGCGACTGCCCGAGGGCGTCGAGCTGGACGATCTGGTTTCGGCGGGCGTGTTTGGGCTGATGGACGCCATCGACGCCTTCGACCTGACGCGGGGCGTGAAGTTCGAGACCTATTGCGTGCCGCGCATCCGCGGAGCGATGCTCGACGAGCTGCGCACGATGGACTGGGTGCCTCGGCTGGTGCGCTCGAAGGCCAGCAAGCTGAACGAAGCGATCAAGTCGCTCGAGACCAGGCTCGGCCGCCAACCGACCGAAGTCGAACTGGCCGCGCAGCTCAGCATCAGCGTGCCCGAGTTGGAGAAGATGATTCTCGACGCCAACGCAGTCGGGCTGATCAGCCTCAACAAAAAGTGGTACGAGACCGACAGCTACAAAGACGTCCGCGAGATCGACATTCTCGAAGACAAGAAGGGCGAAGATCCCACGCGGCGCATTCAAAAGACCGACCTGATGCGGCTGGTCACCAAGGGGCTGAACCGCAACGAGCGGCTGATCATCATTCTCTACTACTATGAAGAACTGACGATGAAGGAGATCGGCGCCACGCTCGATCTTTCCGAGAGCCGCGTCAGCCAGATGCACAGCTCGATCGTGCAGCGATTGCAGTCGCAGCTTGAACGCCGCCGGCCTGAGTTTGGGACATGACGTGCACGACGAACGACATGACGGGAACGACGATTTGCCGGCGCCACTTCACGTGCCACCTATAAAATCGTTGTAATCTTCGTGCGAGCCGATCCAATACCAGACATTCGTCGCACCGTAGACAACGTAGAGCGCGCGGTATCGATAGTTAATCCAAACAGATCGTGTTTGGCGTCTATCTCATTGTTACCTCGCCTGCTCGTCTTTTCCAGATCAGCGGTAGTTTCAATACGCCTCGATGGTCTTCCATTGTTCATCGAGCTGCCGGGCGGAGACGGGCGCCGGCGTGCCGAGCGCGGGCGCGAAAAGCCCCACGCGAAATTCCTCAAGCAGCCAGCGATATTCGAAGAGCGCCGGGTCGAAGGTCTCCTCGGCACGATGCTGCGCGGCCAAGGCCAGGTAGGCGTGCCAGCGGCCATCGATCTGTTCAAAAGCTTGCCGGTCGTGCGCCAGCCCGCCTGCCCGCAGTCGCTCCAGTCGCAATTCGATCGCCCGGAAATAACGCGGGTACGACGGCAGCGCTTGAGACGAGTGGCACAGAAAGCCCGGCGCCATCAATTCGCCCAATTGCCGCCGGACATCGGCCACGGCGTAGGCGAAGCGCGGGTCGGCAACCTGCGTCAGCGCCGCCCGGGTCTGGCTAAAACCCCGCAGCAGCGTACCGGCCAGCGGCAGGAGGTCTTGCACCGCCAGGCCGATCTGCTCGCGGCCCGCCTGCAATGCGCGGTCAAACTCAGCTCGGTTGCCGGGCAGCGGCCGCTCGGCCAGAAAGGCGCGGTCGACGATCGCGTCGATCAATTCATTCGTCCAATACTCGGCATTGCCCAACGATGCGCCGTCGGCCAGCAGCTTGTTCCAGCCGGGCCACCAGGCCAAATGCGGCTCGATCTGATCGCGCACGGCCAGCGCCAGCAATCGGCGTACTCCGCCACGCGTCTGGTATGCCGCCGCTGCGGCGGAATCGACAAGTTGCAACGCCACGCTCGCCCCGCGATCGGCCAAGGCTGGATATCGCGCGAACGAGCAACCGTTGCTGCCGACCAGCACCCGCTCGCGCAGATCGTCGAAATCCCAGGTGGTCAGCCCCGCGCGATGAAACGCGGGATCATCGTTTGCCGGCGATGAGGGCTGGCTGTTTGCCCGCAGTTGGCGGCGCACCGCGGCCAAATCACGCCCGATGGCCACCGCGCGACCGTTCGCATCGACGACGCGAAGGCGCATCCGCAAATGGTCGGGCAATTGGTCGAGGCGGAATTCGTCTGGCCGAACCGGCTCGCCGCCCATTCGAGTCAGCAGGTGCGCTGTCGCCAACAACAGGTCGCCTTCGCCGAATCGCAATTCGCTTAGCACCCTCCGCGCGGTGTCGGGCACCGGCACAAAGTTGCGCCGCGTCGTCTTGGGCAGCGATTTGATCAGCGCCGCTACCTTTTCTTCGAGCAAGCCGGGCACCAGCCATTCCAGCCGCCTCCCGTCGAGTTCATGAAAGCCTTCTTTCGGCACCGTCGCCGTGATGCCGTCGTGCTCGGTCCCCGGCTCGAAGCAATAATCCAGCGGCAACCGTAAGTGTTTCATCAGCAGCGCCTCGGGAAAACCCGCGTCGGTTTGATATGCCTCCGGGTCGGTCAGCAGGTCTTTCGCAGACAGATACAAAAGGCCCGGCTCGCGGCGCTCCGCGTCGCGATGCCACCGCTCAAACGTCTGACCGTCGCACACGTCGGCGGGCAGCCGCCGGTTATAGAAGGCATAGCGGGCGTGCTCGCCGCGCAGCAATCCATGCCGACGCACCTTGCGTTGCCAGCGCTCCAGATCGGCCACGAATTGTCGATTCGCCGCCAGGAACTTCGCCCGAGTTTCGTAGCCGCCACGCACCAGGCCTTGCTCGATGAACAGTTCTCGGGCGTGGGCCGGATCGACCGAGGCCAGTCGCACACGCCGCTGTCGCACGATGGTCAGCCCAAACAACGAGACACGTTCGACGGCCATCGCCGCTGCGATGCCCGGATCCCAGTGCGGTTCGCGGTGCTCGCGTTCGACCAGGTGTGCCGCCAGCGGCTCGATCCAACCAGGGTTGATGCGAGCGACCGTGCGCAGATATCGCCGCGAGGTTTCGACCACCTCGCCGGCCAGCACCCACTTGGGCGGGCTGGCGTAGGCGGCCGAGCCAGGCCAGAGCAAAGCTTTCTGTCCGCCCGCCACCAGATATTCGTGCTGGCCGGTGCGAACGGCGATGCTCGACAAATAGCCGGTGAGCAACGATCGGTGAATACGCTGGTAGTCGCTCGGTCGAGGCCGCACGTCGAAGCCCGCTTGGGTGCAATGCTTGACAAGCTGGCGGTGTACGTCGAGCCATTGCCGCAGGCGGTAATACGATAAGAAATGCGTGCGGCAGGCTTTTTCCAATTGGCTTCGCGACAGCTCGGCCTTTAGCTCATGGAAGAACTTCCACAGCTTCAGATAGCTGAGAAAATCTGATTGTTCGTCGGTGGTGCGCGCATGGATATCGTCGGCCGCCTCGCGCGTCTCGGGCGGCCGCTCGCGCGGGTCTTGCACCTCCAACGCCGCCGCGATGATCAGCACGTCGTGCAGGCAGTTCTCTTTCGCTCCGGCCACAATGATGCGGCCGATGCGCGGATTGACCGGCAGGCGACTAAGCTGCCGGCCCACGTCAGTCAGCCGCCGCTGATCGTCGATCGCCCCCAACTCGAACAGGGTGCGGTAGGCGTCGCTCACCGCTTCGCTGCGCGGAGGGTCGAGAAACGGAAAGTCGGCCAGCTCGCCCAATCGCAGCGCTTTCGCCTGCAACACCACGGCAGCCAGGTCGCTGCGCAGGATTTCGGGCGGAGTGTATACTTCGCGCCCGAGATAGTCGTCTTCGCTATAGAGCCGAATGCAGACGCCCGGCGCGAGCCGCCCGCAACGCCCCTTGCGCTGGTCGGCCGAAGCCCGCGAGATCGGCTCGATGGGCAGCCGCCGCACCTTCGAGCGCGGCGCATAGCGGCTGATGCGCGCGGTGCCGGTGTCGATGACATGGGTGATGCCGGGCACGGTCAGGCTCGATTCGGCCACGTTGGTGGCGATGACGATTCTCCGCCCGGCGTGCGGCTGAAAAATGCGGTTTTGATCAGCGGTCGAAAGACGAGCGTAGAGTGGCAGAATCTCGACCTCTGGGCCGGGCCGATGCAGCAACTGGCCGCGCAGCGTCTTGGCGGCGGCATGAATCTCTTGCTCAGTCGGCATGAAGATGAGAATGTCACCGTCGCCTGCCGCCAGCAGTTCGTCGACCGCCTCGAGCAACGCGCGCTCGTCGCTCGTGGCATCGTCGTCTTTGTCTGCCGCGGGCGGTCGATAACGAACTTCGACCGGGTAGGTGCGGCCCGAGACCATGATCACCGGCACGTCGCCCGCCACCGGCTCGAAGTGTTCGGCGAACCGCCGGGCGTCGATCGTGGCCGAGGTGACGATCAGCTTCAGATCGGGCCGGCGGGGCAGCAGCCGTTTGATATAGCCCAGCAGAAAGTCGATGTTCAGCGACCGCTCGTGAGCTTCGTCGAGGATCAGCGTGTCGTATTGATTCAGATAGGGATCGTGGTGCGATTCGGCCAGCAACACGCCGTCGGTCATGAGCTTGATGTACGTGCGCGGATCGGTGGCATCGGTGAAGCGCACCTTGAAGCCGACCTGCTGGCCCAGCGGCGTGCCCAGTTCTTCAGCGATGCGGGCAGCAACGCTACGGGCGGCAATGCGCCGCGGCTGAGTATGCCCAAGGTAGCCCTCCAGTCCGCGGCCCAGCTCCAGGCAGATTTTGGGCAATTGTGTCGACTTGCCCGAGCCGGTGTCGCCGCAGACGACCACCACTTGATGTTCGCGGATCGCGCGGGCGATTTCTCCGCGCCGCGCGGCCACCGGCAGCCGGTCGTCGTAGCGGACGTGCGGCACGCCCGCCCGGCGCGCCTGGCGATGGGCGATCGATTGCTCCAGTTCTTGGGCCACGCGTGCCAGGCGATCGTCGCAGCGGCGGCCGGCGCTGGCGCAGCGTTCCGCCTCACGCAGGGCGCGGCGCAACCGCCAGCGGTCTGCCAGCAAGGCATGCTCGACCCTGGCCCCTAATTCCGCTATCGAGATCATTCTGCCGCCGACCCACGTGCGTGCTATAATCCACCGCGTCATTATACGAGTCGCGGCCACCCCTCAAGCTACAGTCAGGTTGCCCAGAAGGGCGGCGCGCCGCTGACGCCACCGAAGTCATCACGCTCCGCGTGATGCGGCACGCCGAAGGCGTCGTCGGGACATCACGCGGAGCGTGATGACTACGGTGGCGAATGACAGAAAAATGGCTGACAAAAAGATTTTTCTGTCAGCCATGTTTCTGTCAGTAATTGCGGGACCGCATGCTTAACGCCGACCAATACGAACTGCTCGATTTTGGCCGCGGGCGAAAGCTGGAGCGGTTTGGCGAACGAATCGTCGACCGGCCCTCGCCCGCCGCGGAACGGATGCTCGAAGCGACGCCGGACCTCTGGCGTCAAGCGACCGCGCGCTATGAGCGAACATCTGGCGACCAAGGCGCCTGGCGCTCTGCCGCCACCGCAGCGGGCAAAAACTTGCCGCCCCCGCGCGATTGGATCATTCGCCACGGACCCTTGACGCTTGACCTGCGATTGACGGAGTTCGGGCACGTCGGGCTGTTTCCGGAACAAGCCGACAACTGGACTTGGATTGCGCAGCAGGTCGGCGGTTCGCCGGCGCCGCTGCGCGTGCTCAATCTGTTCGCCTATACGGGCGCGGCCACACTGGCCGCCGCCGCGGCGGGGGCCGAGGTGACCCACGTCGATGCCTCCCGCGCCACCGTCGCTTGGGCGCGACGCAACGCGGAACTGTCGGGCATGACCGACCGGCCCATTCGCTGGATCGTCGAAGACGCTCCCACCTTTGTCCGCCGCGAACTCAAACGCGGCCGCAGCTACCACGCGGTGATTCTCGATCCGCCCAGCTACGGCCACGGCCCGAAAGGCGAAGCTTGGAAGCTGGCCGAGCAATTGCCCGGTCTGCTGGCCGACTGTGCCAATCTAACCGCCGATGACCGGCGATTTTTGCTGCTCACCTGTCACACGCCGGGCTTCGCACCGCCGGCTCTTGGCCGGTTGCTGAACCAAGCGCTGGGTGGCGGCGCCATCGAAACGGCCGATTTGTACCTGAGCACCTCCCCCGGTCGCCAACTGCCTTGCGGAGCGATGGCGCGTGGTCGCTGATGGTCATTCTTCGCCGCGGCGGTGGCGCTCTTTTTGGCGGCGAAGGGCTTTGCGCTGGGCTTTGCTCATGCGGCGCTCGCCGGCATCGTCGTCGTAGCCGTCGTCGTCGGATCCCGACGATTGCGATGCACGGGCGTCGTTTTGGTCGTCGTCAAGCTCGTAGTCGTAATCGTCGGCAGATCGCCCACGAGCATCGTGGCGGGCCGTGACCGTAACCGATTTCGACGACTCGCGCGGTTTGGCCGCGGGCGCGGGCACCGCCGGGTGCGCCGCGTCAACCTTCGTCTTGCGGAACCACGACCGCTTTGCCGGGCCAGCGGCGGGCACGGCCGAGTCGCTTTTATCGGGCGACACGGTTTTCTTTTCCGCGCGTGGCGATTTAGCACGTTTGGCAGGCAGACGGCCGTCGGCTTCGAGGATCACATAGCGGGCGTGCAAGATCATGGCCATCAGCAACCACAAACTACCGGCCATCTCGCAGCCAGCTTTGACCATCACTGCCTCGATGCCGCCGATGGGCAACCAGTGAAACCTGGCCGCGGCGGTCACGCCGTAACAGATGGCCGCCAACAGCAAGGCCGCCGTCGAAAGCCGGCAGACGCGCATTTCGAGCAACAGCCGTCCGCCCACGACGGCCAGCACCAACGCGCACGCGCCGATCCACCACAGCGAGCCGTCGGCCCAGCCGCGCCGCCCGGTGAAGTGCGACATCAGCTCGCTAAACGCTTCGTGCAGCGTGCTACCGGCATCGATGCTCAGCATCAGCCAAAGCAGAGCCGTCCATCGCCACACACGGTAGCGCCCGTGATAATCGTCTTTGCGATGGCGTCGAACGGAATACACGGCCATGCTCACCAGCGCCGCCAGCAACAGTACGGTAGACGAAAACCAACTGGCCAGCGAACCCTCGCTGCGCAAATCGGCCAGCGGCAATCGCCCGTCGCGGCTGAGCGCGGCCAGCTCGGGCAGCCAGCGATGCAGCGCTTCGAGACCCGCGATAGCAGTGGCGCCGGCCAGGCCGAACAGGCCGACCATGCTCCAACGCTGGGGAATGAGATCGGTCACGCGCGGTTGGCGGTCGGTCAAGACATCGTCTCCATAAGGGCGTAAGCCGTCCGCGGCGCGGCGGCGCGACGAAGTGGTTCGCGAAACGGTCTCGCTGGGGGACGAGGCCGCGGGGCCGGCGCCGATGATTTCGTCGGTCAACACGCGGCGGCGCCGGTCATCGAGTTGGCCGGTTCGTGGTAATTGCATCAGCGCATGCCAGGCGAGCGGCACCTGGCCGGTCAAATTAGTACGACCGGTACAACCGGTCAGCGACTCCATCATTCTCCATTCGGCATTTACCGACCCGGCAGTGAGCCGCGGCCGCCCCAGGCGGCCCATTCGCCGCGGCGAAACAGGCGAAATAGGCGGAGCGGGCGAGCGGGTGAAGCCGGTATACTTGAAACAACCGCCGTTCGGGCGTCTAATCAAGAGAGAGGCGGTTGCCAGAGAACCATTCTTGCCGGGGAGAGGCTCATGAAACGTTCGCTGACGGGATTCGTCGTATTGATGCTGATGTTTTGCTTTACGGTGGCCGCCGTCTCGGCACAGCGCCGCGGCCCCAGGCGCAACTCGAAAAACGCGACGCCCACCAAGTCGTCGGCTTCTGAAGGTGAAGAGGCCGACGAGCCGGAAGGCGGCATTTCATCCGACCCGCGGCTGGCCAAGATACAAAAAGAGTTTGTGATCGAGACCGCCCGGCTCGCCCAGGATTACGAGAAAAAGCAAGACACCGAACGAGCCCGGAGCTGCTATGAGCAGATTCTGCGAGTGGTGCCCAAGCACCCCGGCGCGGAGCAGGCTTTGGAAAAAATCCGCGCCGCCGAACTCAATGCCGAGCGCAAGCAGATTCGCGTTAGCGCCACCGAGGGTCCGCAGAACACCGGCATCGACGTGATCGCCAACCGGCCCATTACCATCCATGCCGAGGGAAGCTGGACGTTTCGCATGGAGCATGAGCTTGGCCCCGACGGCATGAAAATACCCGACGAGCTGCGCGACTTTGACCTCGGATCGTTGGTTGGCATGATTCACGCCGGGCAAGACCCCAAGGACGTGAAGCCATTTTTCGTGGGCAAAGACGCGGAGATCACGCCCGAGCAATCTGGCCGGCTGTTTCTGTTCATGTGGGACACCGATTGGAAAGACAACGCGGGCCGGCTGAACGTCGAAATCCGCGGCACCTTTAACAAGAGCAAATAAGCCCACCTTACTGCGTCAAAAACGATCAGCGACCGGGTTTGGCTAACCCCCGACCAGCCGGATCAAGAGCCACATGAGCAGCCCGTTGTTCAGGCCGTGGGCAATGATGGCGGGCAGCAGCGTGCCGCGCCATTCCCTCGCCAGCGTGAAGGCGAACGCCAGCGACATCAGGGCCGGGATGGCCACCCAGCCTTGCGGATGGATGACGGCAAACACAAAGCTGACCGCGGCGCCGCTGAAGAGCACGCTGAACGCAAAACTCATTCTGCCGCCGGTGGCGTCGCGCAAATGGCGATAGAGCACGCCGCGAAACATGGTTTCTTCGACGATCGGCGCCACCACGCTGGCCAGCAACACCACCTGCAATCGCCCCCGCGCCCCGCCGTGAGTCAGCCACTCGACCATCGGGTGGCTGGGCAGCGCGTTTGGGTTGAGGGTTCCGGGGCGGCCGGCGCCGGGTAGCATTCGTTCCAAGATCAACATCACCACGACGGCGACCAGCCCCATGACGACCAAGGGAAGCGCCGCTACGTAGGTAGCGCCGCCAAGCAGGATTTCGACGAGCGGCCGGCGGCCCATCGTCCAACCAATCTCGCGGCGAACTTGCTGCCACGGCACTCCCCGCCACACCGGCCAGGCCAGCGCCGCCAGGCTGAGCAACATGGCAGAGCATTGCATCAGCAGCCCGCCATGCCGGGGCAGGTGCAGCCAGCGGACGCTGGTCAAGGCGGGCGGCAATGCCGTCAAGCCGATGAAGAGAAGCAGCCAAAGGGCGAATGTTTCGGCGTAGATGCCGCCGTACATGGTGGGCCCGGCAAGCGGGCGTTGCAGTTTGCCTGATGCGAAGAGAACGACGAACAGCGCCAGCGCGGCCAGCCCCGCCATGCCGGCCAACAACACCGCCGCGACGACGGCGTCCACCGCGCGCCGGGTGTCGCGGGCCGACGCCAGAAACGCATCGCGAGCAGGTCCGTCGCTCGGACACAGCGCCAACCTGCCATGCCAACCGAGTTTTCGCACAAGCAATCGGCGGTCGCGTCGACTGAATGCCGACGCGGAAAAGCGTTGTGAAGACCGATCGCGATAAACGCGGCGGAGAATGTTTTCGATGGCGCGCTCGTCCGACGACAGCTCTTGGCGGTTGGCCGTAAGATGTTCATCGTAAGCGGTCAACCGCCGCAGCGCCGCGTTCGGCCCGCTCAGTTCGCCAACCAGCACAATCGACCGTAAACGGGCCCGCGGCGATCCTGTCTCCAGCCCGTCGATCTGCTCGAGCAACTGCTGCCGATCGGCCGTTGGCAACTCGGCGGCGCCGAGCAGGTACTTGCCTTGCAGTTCGGCGACGGCGCGTTGCAACCGGCGGGCGCCGCGGCGCGGCCCGCGCTCTGCCCGCGACGCTTGCCGAGCCGCGATGCCCGCGCAGGCCAAGACAATGATCATCCACGCCCAGCGTGGATGAGCGCGCACGAGACATCGCTCGCGAAAAGCGGAATTGGCTTCCGACATCGGTAGGGCAAGCAAGACTTGGTTGAGTATTTCACCGGATACTCTACGGCCCGCTTACGACCAGGTTGCCCTAAGGCCGTCTGCCGCCCCTACAGATTATCCTCGCCGCGGGAAAAGTCCAGCACGACGGTGAATCGCCCGGAGCGTTCAGCGCTTAGAGCCGGCTCAACTAAAGACCTTGCACGATCAGGGAAATACGGAACGCCACAGAGGGCGTTCCCTACAGATCGTTGGCTTCCCATGATCGTGCAAGGTCATTTAGAACCGGCGACCAAACGCCAGCGGTTCTGAGACTCGGAACGGGCCGAAAGCGGCACATCGAGAAACCGCCCGATCACCTCGCCGTTGGTCGTAAAATGACTCGAAGGCGGCAAGGTGACGAATTCGCCGCCGCCGGCCAAGGCCAGTGGCAGCAAGAGTTGATCGGCCAGATGTTCGCCCACGGGCACGTCGGCCGCGAGCCAGCGATTCGCCTCGGCGGCGGCCTCGCCGGCGACAACTTCGGCCCGCACGCCCCGCCGACCGAAGCCGGTGAAGACCTCGGTGGCTTGCTCGCACTCGACTTCGATCGTCACCAGATTGCCCGGCCCGAAGTTGCCCTCATAGCGGCGCGTTTCCAGACAACTGCCAGGCCAATCGAGCGCGGCGGCTACGGTGGCTAGCTCGCGCTCGGCGATATGATCGGGCAGATTCGCGATCACCGCCTGGCACCGCCGCCGCACGATCTCGCCGCGCCGGACGATGGCCAGCGGTTTTAAACTGGCGGCGGGTTCAATCGCGAAGCGCAGCCTCCCACCGCCAGCCGGATAAAAGCCCGGTCGTTCCAGTTGCAAAGTGACTCGCGGTCCCATGCGGTTCAAGATCGGCAGAAAGG
>DASVHB010000383.1:0-7058 GCA_036379195.1 Pirellulales bacterium | reverse complement strand
ATGTCGCTGGCCGAATCGGTGCGCTTACTGAGCGAACAGGCGGCGGCGGTCGAGCCGGGCCAATGGCCCGATTTTGCGATGTTCGATTGCCAGATGTGTCATCATGAATTGCAAAGTCCCAGTTGGCGACAGCGGCGGCTCGCCGATGAGCGGCTCGGCCCGCGCCCCGGCCAGCCTCGCATGCGCCAGTGGCCCACCGTGTTGGTCGAGCTGGGCATCGGCCACGTGCATCGCGGCGACGCCGAAGCCCGCCAGCAAGCACGCGAAGAATTTGCCGAACTGCTCACCGAGTTTCAGCACACGTTCGATGGCACGGCCTGGGGTTCATCGCGGGCCGCCGACAACCGTTTGCCGAGTGCGGCTGGGGCGCTGCTCGACTGGCTGGGCGATTTGTCCGAGCAGCTCTACGGCGCGAGCTATGATGGCTCGGACGCGCGCGATCTGCTCATCGAGCTATGCGCTCTGGGCGATCAGCCATCGCTCGATTACGATGCCGCCCGTGAGCTGGCGTGGGCGCTAGAGGCGATCGGTTCGGCGCTGCCATCCGGCGAAGCGCCGTTGGCCGACGACTGGCAACGGGCGTTGGCCGCCCTAGACCGCGAGTTGTTGCTCGATCTGCCGGCGACGCAGCAGCGCGGCATTCTCGATCCGCTCCGGCAGCGCGCCGCCTACGAGGCGATCGGCAACTACGATCCCGCCAATGTCCGCCGCCGCTTCGCCGACGTGGCGAAAGCGCTCAGCGCAGAATAAGCGTAGGGTGGGCCGAGCGCAGCGAGTCCCACCTTCTGGCGGCGAATCGGCGCGGCAACAATCATGCGGCAAAGACTGGTGGCTGGGGCAGAGGCTTGCCGATGCCCCGGAAGCGGACCAAGTCTGGGGCATCGCTTAGGCTCTGCCCCAGCCACCGGAACATTTGCCGAACTTGATCCGTCAAAACCGATCAGACGCTTCGAGGTGATGCGTATGCGGGCTCGCTGTTTACCAACCGCTACTTCCCCGGCAGCTCCCAGATGGGGCTGAACTCGCCGGCGCGGCCGCCAAGCTGCTCGGCCAATAGCGTGGCCGCCCGTGAAAGCAGCACGATCGAAGGCCCATCGTCCGGATGCGTCTCCAAAATCTCTCCGGCGATCGTGGTGGTCTTGCCGAAGCGCTGCTGCTCGAATTCGCGCAGCGCCTCGTCGTAGCGTGCGCGGGTTTCATGCCACGCGGCGTCGGCCTGCGGGCAAAGTTCATACAGCGCCACCGGCTCCGCGATGTTGACCACCCGCACCTGGCAAAGCCGCCGCGTGGCGAACGATTCGTCGAGCCGCGCTTGCGTGGCCGCGGTCACCACAATGCCGCTTTTCAGGTATTTGGTGGCGCCCTGCACGCGGCTGCAAAGGTTTACGGTGTTGCCTAGCGGGCCGTACTTGAATTTCCGCTGCGTGCCGGTATTGCCCACCCGCGCCGGGCCGGTGTTGACGCCTATGCCCAGCCGCGTGGCTTCGCCCAGCCGCGACTGCCAGCGATCGTTCACCGCCGGCAGGGCCTGCCACATATCGACGGCCGCCCGGCAGGCTCGCTGGGCGTGGTCGGGCTGTGCCGCCGGCGCGCCCCACATGGCCAACAGCTCGTCGCCCACATAATCGACCAGCACGCCGCCATGCCGAATGACACACTCCGAAGCCGCGCCCAGCACGTCGTTGATCCAATCCATCGTGCCCGCCGGACCGAGCCGCTCGGCGATGCGGCTGAAGCCGCGAATATCGGCAAACAGCACGGTGACTTCAGTGTCGCGTCCTTCGAGCAGATCGGGGTGCAAGCTAAGTTGCTCGGCCAGCTCGGCGGAAAAGAACTGCTCGAACTGGATGCGCGCCCCGATGGCGGCCCGCTCTTGCTCCAGCCGCGCCAGCCCGGCGGCCACGCTGGAGGCCAGCGTTTCCATCAGCATGGCGTCGGCCTGGGTGATGCGCGCGCCCTGCGGAGCGCGCGTGCCCAGCAGGCGATCGCCATAGAGCGCGCCGATCACCGCGCCGCCGCGATCTAAAATGGGTGAGACGACCACCGCCTCGACCTGGGCCAGGCTGCCCTGCACGGCCGAGACTTCGCTGCCCTGCCGCCAGGTGGTTCTGCGTTCGTCGCGCATGGCTTCGAGCACGCGGCGGCTGGGCTGCCAGTCTGCCGCCCGAGCGGCTGCGCCGGTCGCCGCCTTGAACGACACCGGTTCCCAGCGATCTTCGCGGCACAGCAACACGTGTCCCGAGTCAAGCCCCACCACGTCGACCACGGCGGTGGCGGCCCGCTGAAAAAAATCTTCAGAACTCGCGGCGCTCTGCAGCACCGTAGTGACGGTTTGCAACCAGGCGACGACCGACTCCGATGCGTGCTGGTCGAGCGCCGGCAACCGCAACGACGACGTCCCGGCCGCCACTCTGGCAGAGCCGGGCGCCACCGCCGGCTGCATGAGACTGTGCAAGTCGGAGGCGGTCGAGGCCAGCGGCGCCACGCGAATTTCGACCTCGCCCACATACACGCGGCACGGCGCGAACAGCTCGCGCCCGCCGCCGGGAGCGATGGTGCCGTCGCGCAGCCGAATGGCGTTTTTGGCGGTGAGGTTGGTCACGCGCACGCGGTCTTCAGCCGTCGGCTCGAGCAGCATATGCCGCCGAGAGACCATGCTGGCGTCGAGCGGCGCGACCGCCACGCGTGGAACTTCGGCTTCATGCGAAACCTGGTACAGCGGCTCATCGGGCGATTGCTGCCGGCCCAATTCCAACGCGCCTTGGAACTGCCCGATGTGCAGCCGGCGACCTTGCTGATAGACTTCGAATCGAAGTGTTGTCATGCCAATCTCTGATACTCCAGGCAAGCTGCTTCCAGCGAAGGTGGCGCCGGCTGCCGAAGCGATTTTTGCTGACACATCTCGTACAACCGCTCAACATGCGTCTGGCAATCGCGCGGACGCTTAAGTCGTGGGTAATTCGTCGTCGCTTCGTCGACGGTAGAACCGCTCAGATAGGCCAGCCACGTCTCGACGTTCCAGGTCGGGACAAAGAGGGCGACGCGATCATCGGCCTTACGCGGCGCAACGCCATGCGCTCGACAGGTATCGGCGAAATCATCGATACGTCCACCGACGCCAAGGCGGTCGCCGTCGCAAACGACGATCAGTCCTTGGGCCACGCGGTTCCGATTAGAACGATATGCCGCCAATTCGATCGCGAAGCGTTCTCGCACGAATTGCTCCGCAGAACCGCGTCCGCGCGGAGCAATAACGACGCGCAGTCGCCTGGTAGGCCAGCCAGATTTTTCCAAAAACCGTCGGGCAAAGGTTTCGTGCTGTCGGTCTTCACACAACAAGATCATTTGAACGCACCGATTCATTGTTGCCATCCTCGGGCAATGATCTCCGAAAGCTTTAATGCTCCATCGACGGCGGCTTCGGCCAGTGGCCTTGCCCTTGTAACGCCGGACGTTTCTGGTTCGAGTAGAACACCTCGGTCGCCACCCAGGTAATCGATCAACTCAGGGTGATGAGAACAGAGCACCGCCTGAGGGACCGCCATGCCGCATGCATCGGCAACTTGGATCAACCACGGTTGGATTTCCGCCAGCGCGACATAGTTGTCGGGCTCATCGAGAAAGAGCGTGTAACCTTGGCCCGATGCTAGAATGACCAGTGAATAAAGAGCAATGAGCGCACGCTGCCCATCGGAAATCTCATCCAGCCGGAGCTCATATTTCGTCTGATGCTGATCGAACATCACCATGAAAGCCCGAGTATCCAGACCGACCTTCTCCATGCGGATTCCTCGAAACCCCGCGACCACGTCTTTGAGAGCTGTCGTGAATTCAATCGCCAGGTCCTGCCGTTCCAGCAGCAAATGCCGATACCAAGCGGCGAAGTTCCGTGCGTCCCGTTGCAAAACCGCGTCCTCTGTCGCGGTCTCGGCCTCAAAATTCGCCGGATAGAATCCGCAAACGATGACTTTCCGCATGAAATCAAGAAATCGAGTGAGATGTGTATTGTCATTGCGCGGCGGGACACGCGCCATCGCCGACTCGGACCAATCGGCGCCAAACGTCGGACCCTGCGAATGATCATCGCGAAAGAGTCGCACCTCACCATGCCGAAACTCAAAAAGCAGCTTTCCTGATAATTCAAGCCGCTCGATCGCAATCCGAGCTTTACGAGTGGGCCGCTTATGCTCCACTTCGATTCGGTAACGGTATTCATTGTCCGCCAATTGCACTTCGAGCTCAAACACTTGCGTGTCTCTCGATTGCCATCGTGTCAGCGTCGGATACGGGAAAATCAGCTTATCCGTTACTTTGGCGCTGCCCGCGAGCAACTGCCGCACTGCGAATACCACGTCGAGCACCGAAGTTTTACCGACGCCATTCGGTCCCAAAAGCAGCGTCAACTCCTGAAGTTCAAGCTCAAAGTTGACGAGACACTTGTAGTTGTCGATGTACAGACGCTTGATCATCACGATCTCCTTTCCGAACCGCCGCGCGTAGCAGGCAGACTACCACACCAGGCGATGAATGCAACGGAGTGGACCGCCAGGTCACTCCGGCGGCTTATCGAGCGCGAGAAAGGCGAACAGATCGGCGATCTCTTCGGGCTTGAGCTGCTGCTCCAGGTTCTCGGGCATCAACGAAAGCCGGCTGGTTTCCGATTGTTCGATGTCGCCGCGGGCGATCGTCTCGAGTTTGCCGCCTTGTACCTTGAGCACAACCCGCTGCGGGCTGTCTTCGGCCACCAACCCGGTAATCACGCGGCCGTCGTCCGTGAGTACCGTGCGGGCCTGATAGGCCGCCCCGATCACCAGGCTGGGGTCGAACACGTTCGACAACAATTGCTCGAACGAGCCGCGGCCATTGGCGGTGATGTCGGGACCGACATCCTGCCCCTCGCCGAATATCTTGTGACACTGCCCGCAGACCTTTTTGAACGTCGCCTGGCCGCGCCGCGCATCGCCGGGCGTGCGGCGCAGCAGGTCGCGCATCTGGGCGATCACCTGTTCGCGCTGCGGATTGCGATCGGTGCGCAGCGTGCCCCACACGGCACGAACCTGTCCGGCCAGCTCGGCGTCTTTGCTGGCCAGCAGTTTGCGCACCTGATTCAAGTTGAGCGCGTCGGCGGGCAGCCGCTTGGCGCCGATGGCCGCCAGCAGCGCCTTGCTCCAGGCCGGGCGACCCGTGAGCAGCTCGATGGCCGGCGGCTGCAGCTCGGCTTCGAGTCGCGGATACGCGGTGAGCACCGCCTCGGCCACCCGCGGATCGTCGCCGCGGCCCAGCGCGTCGAGCGACCGGCGGCGCAATTCGAGCGAATGCAGTTCACGTGCAGACAACACGTCGGTGATGATGGACAGCAGTTGATCATCGGCCGCGGCCACCAGCGCGGCCACCGCCTGCAACCGATCGTCATCCGGCTCGTCGGTCGAGGCGTAAAGCTCGCGGCAGATCTCCGGCCCCGGATTAACATTCCACGTCGCGGCTAAGACTGCCGCCTCGCGATGGAGCCGATTGGCGCGCGGGCCGATCAGCAGCGTTTGCAGCAACGGCTCGAGCGCCGCCCGAAGTTGCGAGAGCCGCTCGCCGTCGATCTCGCGCGTTTGCGACTTGGCGGCGAGCATCGCCAGACACCGGCCCGCCGCGGCCCAATTGCCCTGCTCACCCATCAACGTTTCCAGCAACGCGACGACCGGTTGGACATCGACCGCAGAACGGCCGAGCATCCGCTCGACCGCACGCGGCATGATCTGGGCAGCCAGCTCGTCTTTCGCCCATGCGCCTTCACTCGCCAACGCCACCAACCGTTCGCTCTGTTCTTCCAGCAGCGGATGCAGGTTTTGCCAGACGATGGTTGGTATTAGCTTGTCACCGCCCGCGTGCTCAAGCGCTTCGCAAAGCAACGGCAGCGCGTCGATGCCGTGAACTTTACGCGCGGCGATGACCACTTGCAGCCGCACGTCGGGCGAGGGATCGCTCACCAGAGACGTCACGCGCAGGCGCACCAGGGCCGACACATCTCGTTGATTGCCGGCCGCCCGCACCGCCCATGCCCTCAGAGTGGCGTCTGCATGCGAAAGCAACCGCTCATGAAACGCGGCGTCGAGCGGGCCCGCGCCAACGAGCGCCCACAACGCGTGCATGCGGGCCTGGCGTGGTTGCCGCTCATCGAGCACCAGCGCTTGCAACTTCGCCAGTGTCTCTGGGTTTCGCCGCTCCCACAACAAGCGCTGGGCCAGGTCGCGATAGAACCCATTGGGGCTGTGCAGCCGTTCGATCAATCGCTCGTCGCTCTCTTTGGCCAGATCGAACGGCTCGGCCCGCGGCGTGTTGTGGTAACGCACGCGATAGAGCCGGCCCTTCAGACGGTCGATGCCCGCCGGATCGCGATTGGCGTCTTGATAACAGTGATAGCGATCGTACCAATCAAGAATATAGAGGCAGCCGTCGGGACCGGTCTTTTGCACGACCGGCATGAACCAGGCGTCGTTGGCCGAAAGAAAATCGTCGTTCGGCTGGGCTGTGTAGGTGGCGCCGTCGCGGGCCAGCGTGTCGCTGTTGATGCAGTTGCCGTGAATGTTGCCCATGTAAAGCTTCTGGCGATACTCCGGCGGATAGGCGTCGCTATCGAAAAAATGAATGCCGCAATAGGCCGCCTGCTGGTGGTGATGATTGACGATCGAGCCGAGCTTCCAGGTGAAGGGCGGATACGGCCCGCCTTGGCGGTGGTAATAGCCCGTCTCAGTCAGGTGCCAAAGATGGTCGATCACACAGGCGCTTACAAAGGCGCTGCCCTGGCCATCGAAGGCCACGCCCCACGGATTGCTGGTGCCTTCGCAGAACAGTTCAAAGTCGCGGGTGCGCGGATGAATGCGGAACAGCGCGCAGGTAAAATCGTAGGTCTTGCCGCGGTGCTCGACGTGGCTGGCATTAAAGACGCCATTGAGTCCATAGAGCCAGCCGTCGGGACCCCAGGTGAGCGAGTTAGGCAGCTCATGTGTATCGGCGCGACCGAAACCGGTGACGACCACTTCTTGCTTGTCGGCCCGGCCGTCGCCGTC
>DASVHB010000382.1:0-3956 GCA_036379195.1 Pirellulales bacterium | reverse complement strand
TCGGGTTGAAAACCCGGCGTCGCGGTCGAAGCGTCGGTGCCGCTGTTAAGCCAGGGCGTGAAATCAATTTGGCCAGGCGTGGTCGAGATGACCGAGGCCGCGACCACTGCCGAGTCGGCCGAGCCCCACCAGTTGGCCGAGGCGTCGACGGTGGCGCCCGAACCGAGGTCGCGGAACAACAGCGTATTGTGGGCGTTGTTCACGATGCTGTTGCCGGTGACGACCACTCCCGTGGGCGCGGTCGTGAGGTCGCCGATCAGAATCGTGGCCGTGGCGGCGGTGTTGTTGTGCAGGAAATTGTTCGCGATCGTGTCGCCGCCGTTGGAGTGCTCGACGTAAATGGCGGCGTTGTCGCTCGACGAGTTGTAAACCTCGTTGCCCTGCACCAGCGTGTTGCTGGTGTTGATGGTGATGCCGTCTTGGACAACGTCATGGACCACGTTGTTCAATACTGAACCGCCGGTCAACGCGCGGTCGGCCCCGTTCTTCGAGCCCACCTTGATCGCGTCGTTGCCGCCAAAGTTGTAAATCAGGTTGCCTTGAAACGTGACGTTGATATTGGTGGCATAGGGCACGGCGAAGGCATAGAGCGCCGAGTTCGAGGTACCGTTGGAGCCCAGATCGTGGATTTCGTTGTCGCTGACGACGGCGCCCGGCGAGCTGCCGGCCGAGCCGCTGCCGACCTCGACGCCGTCATCGCGCACGTCGTAGATGTCGTTGTTCTTGACAATGCCATTGGTGACGCCCTGAAAGCGAATGCCTTTGCCGCCGGAGGGACTGAGGGCGTGATGTACGAAGTTGTCGAGAATCTGCGTGCTCGCGTAGACCGCGGCGGGGTTGGTGTCGATGACCGCATTCAGCGTGTTGCGCAAGTCGAAGCCGTTGATCGTCACGTTGTCGGCTCCGATCACAAAGGTGTCGGCCACGGTGCCGCCGCCGTCAAGCACCGCTTCGTCCGGCCCGCCCGCGACACGCGCCGAGCCGGCGCTGGGCCGCGGATCGACGTCGGCCTGCGGACCCAGAATCGTCAACGATTTGGTGACGTCGACCGCGGAGGTAAGCTGATACAACCCCGCGGCAACGCGGATGGTGTCGCCCGAGGTGGCGCCGTTCACCGCGGCTTGCAGATCGGTGAAGGCATTGGCGCCGAAGGTCAAGCCGGTTTGCTGGTCGGGATTTCCTGAATCCCAGGTAACCGTATCGCCGTTGCTCAATCCCGACGGGGCAACGTCGTTGGTGATGGAGAACGACGGCGCCACATAAAGCGTGGCGAGCACCCGCCGGCTTTCGAGCAGTTCGATGGCGGCCGGAGAGGCCAACGCGTGCCGCCGATTCTTCAGCCGGTTGGCGCGCGTAGCCGAACGGCGCGACGCGACGCGGCGACGCGAGGGAAACAACGAAGCGGGCAGAGAGGTAAATCGTGGGTGCATGTCAGGCGCCTTGCCTCAAGGGTGAGAAAATCGAGTGTGCGTATCATGGCATCGTCGAGCGACCATCGCTCGCGCGGAGCGTCCGCAGGATATCAAACTCCCATAGTAGGTCTGGCGACGGAGGTGTCAACGAAAAAGTGGCCGCCCTCAGCGCGCAATATTTACTTGACACCCGCCGATTCCTGGTTACTCTCTACTAATCTCCCCAATGGGGCCGAGGCGGCGCCACGATCGGAATTCCGCCTGGGAGATGTCGTCGTCGTCGCCGCGTGTTGCGGCCACGAGGGCGCCAAGACGGCTTCCGGATCAGCGATGGCTGATGCCGTGAGACAAGGCCGATTTGGGCGTGCGATACGCCTTTGCGAGCGACAAAGTCGCTTGCCGTACCACGGAACCGTTTTGATGAGGGAAGGCAACGTCATGCCACCCACGGGCACGAAGTGCGCGCCGGTCTTCGACCATTTGGCGGCACCCCCCACGAGGCAGAAGGGGCGCACTTGAAGCGGGGGCGAAACAAAGCTTCGCATCGACGCCACCTGGCTGCGGAGTCGGTGTCGCTGATCTCCGAAGGACCCAAGCGGCCCGGAAAGTCGGGGGCGCTCAACAGCGCGGCGCGGCGGACTACCGATGCTGCGCGGCCCGCTAACTGCCGGCAGCTTCCGGCTGGGTGGGCGCGGCCCGAATTGCTGCTGGGCGGTGTGGCCCTGGCGGCGGCCTTCCTTTGGTCGTATGGGTCGGTGCTGGCCCAACTGTGGCGAACCTGGGGCGCGCAGCCCGATTATTCGCACGGTTTTCTAGTCATCCCCGCGGCGGCCTACTTCGCCTGGGCCCGACGCGACGGGCGTCCGCCACTCGCCTTGCGTTTCAATACCCTAGGTTTGCTATTGCTCGCCATCGCGGCGGCGCTGCGCGCGGCCAACAGCCTGTTGTTCATCGGAGCGCTCGACGGCTGGTCGCTCCTTATCTGGGCGGCGGGTGTTGCCTGCCTGCTGGGCGGAACGCCCATGCTCCGGTGGTTGCTCCCCTCGATTGGCTTTCTGGCATTCATGGTCCCGCTGCCTTACCGCATCGAAGGCGCCCTGAGCCTGCCACTGCAACGCGTGGCCACCCAACTCACCTGCTGGTTGCTGGAATGTCTTGGCGAACCGGCCATCGCCGACGGCAACGTGGTGATCATTCATGACACGCGGCTACTCGTGGCCGAAGCCTGCAGCGGCTTACGCATCTTCAGTTCAGTCTTCGCCATCGCGTACGCGTTTTGCGTGTTGACTTCGGCGTCGTCGGCAACGCGAGATCCCGGCGCCGCGCACAGCTTCTGGAGACCCTGGTGGACCAGGTGCGCCGTGTTGATCGGCGCATTGCCGGTGGCGATCCTGGCCAATGTCCTGCGCATCGCCGCCACCGCGCTGCTTAGAGTCCACGGCTCGGACGTCTTGGCAGAGCACTTTGCCCACGACTTTTCGGGCTGGGCCATGCTGCCTCTGGCCCTGGTCCTGATGTATCTGCTGATGTGGTATGCCGACGGGTTGCTGCTGACAACGGAAGCCCTTTTACCGCACCAGGTGGTCGCGGCGCCCAGCACCGGTCATGGGCAAGGAGTACGAATTGACTAGCAAGGAACCGAAGTCGGAGCATCCGACTGCCGCCGGTGTTTCGCGAGGCCCTTCGCACGCTCAACGGCACACTTCGGGCATGGGCCTGGCCGACCTTTGGGCGGTCTATCGGCGCTGGTGGTGGCAGTGCACGTTTGGGGGCCTGCTGCTGGGCGCGATGGCCGTAGGCGTGGTGCTCGCGCTGTTTGTTCCCGCGTATGAAGCATCGGCCTGGCTCGAAATCAAGGACCAGGCGCCCATCGTCGCTTTTCAGTCGGCCAACCAATCAAGCGTCTTCGCGGAGACACAGATCCAGACGATCCGCAGCCCGATCTGCCTGTCGAAGGTCATCGCCGACCCGGTGATCGCCAGCTTGCCGGAAATCAAGCATTCCGACGACCCCCTGGAGTGGCTCAGGCAGCGGCTGAAAGTGACGTACGTCGGTCGCTCGGAGCTGTGCGAAATCAACTTCAAAGCCGAAAATCCGCAGGCGGCGGCCAGTGTGGCCAACGCGGTAATGGATGCTTATCTTTCGCTGCACACGGCGATGCGCGGCAAAGAGGCGGAGCGGATTATCGAATTGCTCAAAGAAGAGAAGGCGCACCGCGGCGAGGAAGTGCGTCATTTTCAGGAGAAGGTGCGGCTGATCACGAAGCACGCCACCGAGGACGACCCGAGCCTGATGCACCACGATCAACAGGTGATCATGCCGGCTAATCCGCTGTCGGGCCTGGAGGAGCGGCGCACGGCGGCCGAGGTAGAGATTGCGGTGCTCGAGGCGCGGCTTAAGGTGGCCGAGGAACTGGCGGCCAGCGATCAACTCGAAATCTCGCCAACCGAACTGGCGGCGGCCGTGGAAACGCACCCGGAAATGCAGCGGCTGAAGGCTCAGCACCGGATGCACGCCGCGATGCTGCGCGAGCATCGTCGGCGG
>DASVHB010000381.1:0-18957 GCA_036379195.1 Pirellulales bacterium | reverse complement strand
CATCAAGTTAAGGATGATTCCACCGCAAAACGTCTGTAGGGAACGCCCTCCGTGGCGTTCCGTGAACTGCGAATTGAGGTCATTTCGCCTGCTGCGGAACGCCACAGAGGGCGTTCCCTACAGAGCAAACAGGCGGTTGCGCGCTTAACTTGATGCGTATGGGGGCTCGCTGCGCGCGGCCCACTCTACGACGGCGCTGGCCGGCGGTCCATTTTTTCTCGTTAAAGGGATGTTTCAAGATGTTCGGATTCTATGTCGATAAGAAAGATTGCTCACACCACACGATTTTTCCCGGGGTCGATATTTACACGACCAGCGGCAACTCGATGATGTTGTCGCTGGTTGAGTTCGCCCCCCACGCCGTGGTGGAAGAGCACAGCCATCCGCACGAGCAAATGGGCTTGATGCTGGAGGGCGAGGCCGAGTTTATCGTCGGGGGCGAATCGCGGGTGATTGGCCCAGGCGGCATGTGGCGGATTCCGGGGGGAGTCAGGCACAAGGTGATTGCTGGCGACCGCCCGGTCCGAGCGTTGGATGTTTTTTGTCCGATTCGCGAGGACTACCGGTGAGGCGGCTTATCGCGCGGCTGGCTTTCGTGGCGGCACTGGCATCGGCCGGTTGTACGACCTTCCAACCGCGCACGGTGCGCATCGATTCTGCCGCCGGCATGTATTCCAAAGTCAACCTGAACTACCGCGTCGACACCGGGCAGCTTAGCGAGCCGCTGATCGTGTCGCGCATCGCGGGCCGCCGCATCCGGCAGCAACAGATTCCCAGCAGCCCCTACGCCAACCGCTCGGTGGCGAGGCTGAGCATTGAATATCCGCATCCCGAAGGCAAAGAGGGATTTGCCTTGGCGGAAGTGGTCATCGAGACCCGCGCGCCTCGCGCCGGCAGCCAGCGCCGCAGGTCGGTCTGGCAGCAATGGTCCGATGGTTTCGCCGACGCGACTCGCGATCTAGTGCCCGGTCTGCCCATGAGCGACACCGTGTACGAGGCCTGGTCGATGGACCTGCCGCGCGGCGAGCTCGATCGGGCCATCGGCGGACTGTCGCAAGGCGGATTCTTTGTCAGTCCGCCGCGGCCGGCGGTGGGCGTCGATTTGGCCGCCCGCATCGACGGCTATCAATCGACCAAGCGTTGGACGCACGTGCCCGAGCTCGATACACTGCTGGAGCGCGTGCGTCAAGAAGGACAGCTTGTCTCCTACACGCATCCGATCGACAGCGACCAGCCGGTGACGGCCATCGCCGGGCACGGCGCCGGGTCCACCGACGAACAAGTGGTTTGGCACGAAAGCGCCGGACCTGCACTGACGCCGGCGGGGCCTAACTTGGCGCCGCCCGCGGCTGGAGGCTTCGGCACAACCTCGCCGCAGGTTCCGGGGCCAGGTCGCTCGCTACTGCCGATTCCCGATCCGGCCACCATGCCGCCAACGCAGTCGCCTACGTTGCCATCGCAGGGCGCTCGGCCGCGGATGTGGCAATATCCGCCCCAGTACCGCCGGCAGGCACCACAGTATGGCGGGCCGCCGGCAATGCCGAACGTCGCCGGTCCTCCGGCAATTCGATCACGCTATACACCACCGAGCGCCAATGGTTCGTCGCCGGCGCCCTACCATGACGGCGCAACTTCGTCGGGCGAATGGACGGCGGGTGATGCTTCCGTTACGAATCCACGGCGGCCGTTCTGGGCGCGGTGGGGAACGCAGCGAGCGGGCGCCGAGATGCCAAATGCCTCCTCGGGCGCCAGTGAGAGCGCGCCCGCCCAGCGAAGATTTCCCTTCTTCGCTCGCCCGGCCTTCTCGCAGCCAAGTTTGCAGCCGCCGCCCGGCATGCCCGAGCCGCCCCGCGGCACGGGTATGGATAACTTCTATCCGCGCTAATGCTGAAGTGTCACTGCGGCGTGGTGGGCTGCCGCGTGGTGGCCTCTACAGCCGGCGCCTGCTCGCTGTCCTGCGGACGAATGAGCTCGAAGTAGCGTCGGATCGTCTGGCGATGCCCCAGGGGAATCGGCTCGCTATCGAGCACCGCCTCCGAGATGCGGCGGTACTTTTGATACGACTCGCGATAGCCGCGAGCCGCCTGCTGCCGCCCTTCGGGCGAGTGAGTCGTTTCGACGTCCGAGGGGCCTTCGTCGGCGGTTGGTCCGCTCACCTGTTCCAGATTCTTTTTCGAGAGCAAATCGGTCTTGTCGCCGCGGGTGTTGCCGCTGGTCGAAAGCCCGAAACTCTGCGAAGGCGAGGTCGATTTCTGCAGCAGCTTGCCGCGCGCCAGCGATGCGCATTGGCAGTCGCTTTTGCGCTCGGACAGGCGTTTCAATTCGGCGTTCAACAGCTCGTTGATCTTTCGCCGGCGTGAGTGGCCCTTGACCTCTTTCGCCAGCCGTCGCGCCCCGCGCTGGAACTTGCCCTTGCCGCCCTTCATGCCTTCGGCCATTTCGCTGGTCGCCTCGGCCAGGTCGCCCAGGCCGACCTCGCCCATTTGCTGAGCGCTTTTTTTCATTTGTTCTTCGGCGGCTTTGGCCTCTTTGCGCTCCAACGGCGGTTCGTCGAGCTGTTCCAACTCTTCGGCGGCCTGATCGAACTTGCCCTCAACCAGCGACTTACCGGCCTGGGCCAACGCCTGCGACAGGCTCATGCCCGAACCAAGCGATTCCAGTTGAGCATCGACCAGCTCGACGTTGTACTGCGCCTGCTGGGCCTGAATGGCCGATTGCATTTCGCTGAGCTTGGCCAGGGCCTCGCGCAGGTCGACGCCCGGCTCTTTCATTTCGTCCACTTTGTCGCGCAACATCTCGATGAGCTTTTCGAGTTCGGTGTTGTGCTCTTGCCGAGCAAGCTCTTCAAATTGGTTCAGATCTTCTTCGATGTCGGCCGCGGCGGCGACGATTTCGGGCAGCGGTTCACGCAAGCCGGCTTCGACTGCGCGCGGTCCTACCGGCCACACCGCCAAGACCAACCCCGCCAGCAAAGCGGCGGCGGCCAGGGGTAGCAGCCGCGGCATGCGCCAAGGCACCACGGCGCGAGGATCCATCGCCGATAGATGCTCGGCGGCGTCGCGCACTTGCAATTCATCGAGGGGCGTTTTTTCCGGCTTACTCAGAAATGCCAGCGCCGTCACCACACGATCTTTCAAACGATAATGAGCATCAACCGCGACCGCCGCACTGTGCCAACGCAGCGGCCAGACCAGGCCTGCCAAAGCGCCCACCGCCGGGCCGACGACGACGGCCAACAGCGATGGCCAAAACGTTACGGGCCAATCGGCAAACCAGCGGCCCAAACCAAGCAACAAGCCAGCGAGCGAACCAAGAAGCAAACCCGCGGTCGCCATCCGCTCGATGAACAATCGGCGTTGCCGCCGACGGACCTGGGCCAACCGCGCATAGATCGCACGTTCCATGGACCGACCCTCGCATGAGAAGAGATGGGGTTTGGAAGTAATATAACTCGATGAGGACCGGGGGGCAAGGGGGGAGTGATGAGTGACGAGTGGTGAGTGGTGAGTGACGAGATTCCAAAGTCAGGACGCAATCAATTCGCTACTTTTCACTCATCACTCATCACTCGTCACTCATCACTCGTCACTCACCACTTAAACATGTTGAAGTCAATACGGCGCAGGGCGACGTCGAGCGCCAGCACCAGGGCAGCGGCAATGAGCAGATAGGGCCAGAGCGGAGTGATGCGCTGGGCGGTGCGATCGGTCGCGGCAAACACTTCGGCGGGCGCGGGATTCCACACGCCGCTCGAAACCTCGGCCAGCGATTTCAGCAACGATTCGTTCGTCGGCCGCAACCGCAATTCGTTGGGATAGCCGACCATCAACCCGCGCGATTGCCGGTATGCCACCGCGCCTTGCTGCTTTTGGACCAGTTCGAGGTGATAGGCGCCGGGCTTGGGTGTATCGAAGGCCGCGGTGTAGCGGCCCGGAGCGGTTTGCGTCATTGGCAGCTTGAGCTTGCCAAGCTGCGGGTCGATCACGGTCAACTCTGTTTCGGCCTGGTTCAGATAACGTCCCGCCGCGTCGATGGCATCGACGGCCACGGTCGCCCGACGGCCTTGTTGCTTGACGTCGACCGCCACGCCCTTGGCTTCGCTTTTGCGCATGGCATGGCGTACCAGTTGCGCCCAAAATTTTCCATACCCGGGCCAGCTCAGCCACTCGGCGGCCCAGCGGCTCTTGGCGTCGGAAGTGAAGGCCACGGTCATGCCCAGCCCATAGCGCCACCAGGCCAACAGCGGGTCGCCTTTTTCCGACGACAGCACCAGCTCGCTGGTGGGCTTCACACGGGTCATCACATAGCCCAGCAGGAAAGGCGCCGCCTCGAAGTCGATTTCCGACAGGGCCTGGCTGGGCCGCACCACCTGCGGCAAAAACGGTTGCTCGTCGATGGCCGACTTGCTGGCGGTGACGGTCTCTTTGGCAAAGATCTGCGGAATGCTGCCGGGATCGTCGGTAAAGTAATAGCGGCCTTGGCCGATGCGGGCAATCTCCTCCAGCAACTGCTCGTCGGCGCCCTCGCCCACGCCCACCGTCGACACGGTGATGCGCGACGTGGCCATGTCGTTGGCGATGCCCTCAAAATCGCCGGGGGCCGAGATGCCATCGGTCAGAATGATCACATGCTTCAGTTTGGCCACCGTGGCTTGCAACGCGGCCAACGCTTCGTCCATGGCGGGATACATGTTCGTACCGCCGCCCGCCTCCAGCCGGCTGATGTCGTCGATGATGCGTCCCTTGTTCGAGGCGGGCTGCAACTCGCTGATCCAATAGGTGTCGCCCTCGAAAGCGATGACGCCCAGCTTATCGTTGCCGCCCAGCAATTCGGCGGCGCTCTTGGCGGCCTCTTTGGCCAGCTCGATCTTTTCGCCGCCCATCGAACCCGACTTGTCGATTACCAGCACCATGGCCAGGCTCGGCTTTTCTTTTTCTTTTTCAAAGTCGCTGCGGACCGGCAAAATCTCTTCGAGCACGGTTTTGTAATAGCCGCCCAGCCCGAACGACTGCTCGCCGCCCAACATCATCAAGCCGCCGCCCAGGTCTTGCACGTAAGTGCGCGCGATCTCCATCTGCCGCTGCGTAAGCGCCGTGGCCGGCACGTTGGAGAGGATGATGAGCTCATAGTTTTGCAGATCGGCCAAAGCGTCGGGCATGCCTTGCGGCGGCCGAACATCGACCTGGATTTCTTCCTGCTCCATGGACCAGGCGAAATGCTGCGCCAGTTTCGGGTCGCTTTCGATCAGCAACACGCGCGGCTTGCCCGCCGTAAACACCAGACCCGATTCGGCGTTGTTGTCGAGCAGCGTGTCTTGAGCCAGCCCGCTGATGCGCACGGTGTACTGGGCCAGCCGCTCGTCGGTAATCGATTGTTGGAACCGCAGCCGGTTTTCGCCTTTCTTCAACTTGCGGCGCTCGCCGATTACTTTGTGCGCGCCGCGGTAGACTTCGACCAGTCCGTCGTCGTCGTGATTGCCGTCGATGACGACTTCGACATAAAACGGCTCGCCTTCGCGCACCTGGGCTGGCACGCTGACCTGCGAAACTTGGATCTCGGGATCGGCGCGGGTTTTTAGCGGCACGGTCGAGATGGGCATCTCGGACCGAAGCGCGGCCCGCACGGCGTCGTCGTCGGTCTGGTTGCCGTCGCTGAGCACCACCACGCTCGGCACATAAAACGGCGGCGACGAGCCAGCCGCCGCCTCGATTGCCGCCGACAGATTCGTACCCTGCCGATCGAGATCTGCCTGACCCTCGGGCGGTTGCTCGCCGGCCGCGGCGGGCGCGGCGGCAAACGGCAGAAACGCCGCCCGGTTCGATCCTTGGTGCGGCAGCGCCTGTTGCAGGAACGCATCGACCTCTTGGCCCGCCTCGTCGCCGACGCTCAGGCTTTGGTCGATTGCAAATACGACATACCGCTCGTGGGTCGGTCGAACCAAGGTCAAGCCGGCCAGCGAAAGCACCAACAGCAGCACGATGGCCAGGCGCGCGATCAGCGAGGCGATTCGCTGCCAACGGGCAAAATCGACCAGCGTGCGCACGAAGTAGTACGCCACCAGCGGCACGACGACAAGCGCCATCAGCCAGGCAGGATCGGTCAGGTCGAGTTGCCACCAATTCTTCATCAACTGATCCACCTCCGCTGATACAGATACCATTCGGCGGCGACCAGCAGCCAGGCAAGCACCACCAGGTAAAACCAGATCGGCCTTGTTAAGAAACCTACGGACATAGCCGCGGGGGCCTGGCCATCGACGAGCGACTCGGGCGTGCGCACATCGCTTTCCCGCCGATTCGCCAGGTTGCACGCAAGGTCCAGCACCGGCGTCTCGTCAGCCGAATCGGTCTGCTTTGCCGACTTCATAATTCGCCATACGCCGCATTCGTCGAGCGGGCCGATTGTCGTCTTGGCAAGCCCCAGGGGAATCGGCCGCCGTGCGCCGCTGGGGCTGACGAGCCAGCGATCGCGCTCGGCTGTTTTGTCGTCGGACGTGATGCCGGCTAGATCGATCTCGGTTACGGCGCCGGTGGCCAGCGATTCGCGCAGCTCACCGCGATGCCCGGCAAACCAGGCCAAGGCGTTGGTCGCCATAATTGGAAACGCGGTCCGTAGCGGCAAATCGCCTTGATCGAGATTCACCGTCAACACTAGCGTCTTGCCCTCCGGGCGATCGAGGGCCGCATAGAGCGGCTCGCCCGTCACCGCGCCCACCAGCACCTGCGGCGAGGAGCTGAAGCTGAGCTTGTGAGCTTCGGGCATAATCACGTTGTCTAGCCTCACGTGCGCCATCAGCGGCGAGTCTTTGTCTTGTTTGGTAACAATCGGGTTGTCCAGTTTCTCGCCCACTTGCCATTCCTGGCACGAGCCGGCCGGATCGATCGCCCACACCGGGCCGTCAGGCAACCGCTCGGGCGTCTGCCGATGCAGCACCGTAATGGCTCCCGGCGGGGCATCTGCCGGCTGCTTGACCACCGTCAATCGCACGAGCGGATTGGCCTCGAACACTTTTTCGAGAAACAGGTTGCCTTCGGTCACCAGGGCGACCGGTAGTAGTTCGCGGCGCGGCAATATCGCCCAAGCGCGGTTGTCGCTCGTCATGACGTCGTCGTGGTCGAGGCGCGCTTGCAACAGGCCGCCCTCGGCCGAGGTCTTCTCGAATACATGCGTCCAGACTTCGCCAGCGTGCAGCGACAGCGGAACCACGTCGATCACGTCTTCGCCCAGGTCAAGCTCCAAGCGGCATTCCACCGGCTCTTCAGCAGCGTTCTGCACTTCGGCCAGAATTTCGTAGCCAATCGGATCGAGCAAACTGCGCCTCACCTGAAAGCGCGTAATGCCGACGTTCGCCGCGCGGCTGCCGACCGGCGCGATTTCGATGTCGGGGGCGTCTGCCAACTGGGGCAGGTCGTCGAAACATCCGTCGGTGATCAGCACAATACGACCATTCTCGCCCGACGCGATCAAGCGCCGAGCCAGTTCGACGGCCTCGCGCATGTGCGTCGGCCCGTCGCTGGACTCGATCGAATCGATCGCCTGCCGCAGCGCCCGTTTTTGCGCCGCCAGACCGCACACCACGCGCGGTTGCGTGCCCGCCACGATTACCGCCATTTCATCGCGCGGCCGCAGACGGTCGATGTATTGGCGTGCAATGTCGCGGGCATGCGCAAAGCGGCTGGGCGGCAGATCGGTCGCCTTCATGCTCGCTGAGTTATCGACCACCAGCGCCACGCGCTGCGCCTGCACGGCTTCCCAGTGAAAAAACGGCTCTGCCAGCGCCAGCGCCAGCAGCGACAACATGGTCAACTGCACCAGCAGCGAAATCAAGTGGCGCAGATGCTGCCAAATCGAGCGCGGCTGTTTTTCTTCAAAGATCTGCTGCCAGAAGAGGATGGTCGACACCGGCACCCGCCGCAACCGGATCTTCAGAATGTGGAAGATCACAATCGGAACTGCTAACGCGAGCCAGCTCAGGGATGTGGGGTGGGTGAATGACACGGGGGGAGGTGATGAGTGATGAGTGATGAGTGATGAGTCACGCCGGTGAGCGCCGTTGGGGCGTTCGGGGCGTTCGGGGCGTTCGGGGCGTTGACGCGCGACGTCGCGCCACTGACGCGCGCAAACCGCCGACAATTCGGCTCACTTCATCCGCTTGAGAATAAAGTTCCCGGAAGCGTGTATCAGACAAATAGCCGACATCCCGGGCAACATAAAGTTCCGACTTCAATTCCGCACAAGATGCCTTCGAGATGGTGAGAAACCGGTGAAACTCGTTCTGGCTGTCGCGTTCATAGCCTTCGGCGATATTCGACATGGTTGACACCGCGGCGTCGCGCAATTGGCCCCGCAGCTCGAAATCTTTGGCGATGGCGCCGTTGCTTGTCGCGCGATAGATTTCGGCCGCTAAGCGTCGGGCCTTTTGCCATGCGATCAGATCTTCAAACCGGCCAATCCGCTGCTTATCGGCTGTACACCGACCATCCGACGCCTGATTCCGCCCGATATCCATCGCTCTTTCCTCCCGTTTGTCAACGCGCCGTCGCCAAGCCATCGCTGTTCGCCTCTCGTCCGCGATTTCAACGGCCCCTCACCACTCTTCACTCATCACTCATCACTCATCCCTCATCACTCTTCACTCCACCTCCCCTGCCGCTCGCATCATTTTCAGTATCAACTCATCAAAAGGCGTTTCGGTCGAGGTGCGGGTGCAGCCGAGACCGTGCCCGTGACAATAACGCAACAGCGACTGCTGAAACCGCTCGAAAATCGCCCGGTATTGACGCAGATTGCGTTCGGTGACGGTGACTTTGCGAATTGCGGCACTTTCGACGTCGTACAACTCGATGTCGCCGAGCACGGTGGGTTCGGCTTCGCCGCGGTCGAAGATCTGAACGACGTGCGGCTCGTACCGCCGGTGTCGCAACACGTCGAGCCCGCGTTCGAAGCCGCCGGGATCGTAGAAATCGCTCACCACCACCGCCAGCCCGCGGCGCTGGCTGCGATGCACAAAGCCATTGGCCACCCGCGCCAGATCGGTAAGCGCGCCTTGCGGCTCGAGCGATTCGAGAAACTTCAGCAGCGAAAGAATGCGCGCCTTGCCGCGAGTCAAAGGAAAGTCGGCCACAATCTCATTGGAAAACGCGATCACCGCCACGCGGTCGAGGTCGGCCAAGGCGATGTACGCCAGGGCCGCCGTCACCTGCCGGGCGAAATCGAACTTCCGCGGCGACCCAAAATCCATGCTTCTCGAACAATCGAGCAGCAAATAAACGTGCAGATCCTCTTCTTCCTGAAACCGCTTGAGCAGCAGCTCATCGTGCCGGGCATAGACGTTCCAATCGAGATAACGAAAATCGTCGCCGGGCGTATACTCGCGATGGTCGGCGAACTCGACGCCGCCGCCCATCTGCATGGTGCGCCGCTGCGCCAACAACGATCCCCTGAACACCCGCCGCGAAATGAGCGACAGGTATTCCAGTTTCTTCAGGAATTCGGAATCAAATAGTGCCATGGGGGGAGTCCAGTGACGAGTGACGAGTGACGAGTGAAAAGTCGCAAGCGTCATTCAACGCGGAACGGCTCATCGCTACTCGTCACTCATCACTCATCACTCATCACTTCACACTTTCCAACACATTTTCCACCACCGCATCAGGTTGCACACCCTCAGCCTGCCCCTCAAAATTCAAGATCAAGCGATGCCGCAATACGGAGGCCGCCACCGCCCGCAGGTCGTCGCGGGCCACGTGATAGCGATGGTCCATGATCGCGCGAATCTTGGCCGCCAGAATCATGGCCTGCGCGCCGCGCGGGCTGGAGCCGTAACGCACGAAGCTGCGGGCCAGCGGCGCCGCCTGCTCGTGATCGGGATGCGTCGCCAGGACCGCCGCGATGCCCCAGCGCCGCACCTCGTCGGCCACGGGGATGCGCCGCGCCAATTGCTGCATTTGCAGAATGCGCACGCCGTCGAGCACCGGCTCGGCCCGAGGCGAGGCGCTTTCGGTGGTCCGATCGAGAATCGTTTCGATCTGCGCCGAGTTGGGAAAGCGCACCAGCAGCTTCGAGTGGAACCGATCGAGCTGGGCCTCGGGCAGCGGGTACGTTCCCTCCATCTCCAGCGGGTTTTGCGTGGCCAGCACGAAGAACGGCTCGGGCAGTTTGTGCGTCTGGCCGGCCACGGTCACCGAGTGTTCTTGCATCGCTTCCAGCAAGGCCGACTGGGTCTTGGGCGTGGCCCGGTTGATTTCGTCAGCCAGCACGATATTGGCGAACAGCGGACCCCGCTGGAATTCAAACCGCTTGCCCCCTTCGGGCGTTTCGAGCACCACGTTCGTGCCGATCAGGTCGGCCGGCATCAGGTCGGGCGTGAACTGCACCCGCTGAAACTTCAGGCAGAGCGCATCGGCCAAAGTGCGCACCAGCAGCGTCTTGCCCAGGCCGGGCACACCCTCTAGCAGCACGTGCCCGCCCGCCACCAGCGCCGTAAGCGTGCCATCGACAATTTCTTCCTGGCCCACGATCACTTTGCCGATCTCGCGCCGCAACGTCTCGAAGTCGTGGCGAAAGCGGTCGAGTTCTTGCCGGGTTTGTTCGGTCACGTTTTCAGGCGAAGTCATGCCGCGGTCCCCTTGAGACAGGAAAAATGAATTCGGGCGAGGCAATCTGGCCCCGTGGTCATTGGAAGCGCCCAGCGCGTCGCTTGTCAACCAAAATCTCCTCGACGTCTTTCGAGATCGCTCAGCGATGCACGGCGGGCGGAGCGCCAGGCGACGTAGGGTGGGCCGAGCGCAGCGAGTCCCACCATCGCATCAAGTTAAGCGGGCGACCGCGTGTTCTCTCGGTAGGGAACGCCCGCCGTGCCGTTCCGCAGAGGGCGATAGGCCGGCTCAACAACACGCTGCGCAAGCTGTGGGCCTGCCGCCTGGTTTCTTCTGAATACCGCTCAAACTGATCGGCGGCGCTCTGAAAATTCTGATGCCGCGCGCGGTCGGCCAATCGCTTTTGTATCGCCGCATGCTCCTCGAGCACCCGCAAGGCGGTCCACATCGCGCCTTCCACCGCGCGCGAATGGTACTCCGTTCCTGCATAGGTTTGTGACGCCGAAGCGGAGCGCGTGCGGCAGGCGGCCGCAATAATAATTCTGGGGAAACAGGGCTGCCGGGCGACGAGCACGACGGGTCATTCAGCGACCATGAAGCGTCCGCCTGAGCGACCGTGGTCCATGAAAATGTCCCGGCAAGCTATTCGCCCTCATCAAACCGCGCGGCTTCCAGTCGATCACTCGCGGCTAACGCCCGACCACCGTGGTCGTTTCTTCGGCGGTAATCGGCTCGTCGAGTCCCTGAGCGTTCACCGACACGCGTGCCACGCCGTTGCCCGCCTTGATGGCCCGCCCGCGAACGCGGTACTCGAGCGTCGCGCCCGCCGCGAGCTGAGCGACCGCCGCAAATTGCACCGTGTTGCCGCGAAGGGTCGCATCGGATGGTCCCTGGGCGCCATCGGCCACGGGTTGCACCAGCTCGGGCAGCGTCACCGCGATCGTCACTTGCCGCTCGGCCTCTGAGCCATTGTTGCGCACCTCGATCAAATAGGTGGTTTCGTTGCCCGTCGCCACGGGGTCGCGCTCTTCGGAGATCGCCGCGCTTATGCGCGCGCCGGCCGGCGTCACTTGCAGGCAGGCTTCGGCCTCGGACCGCGCGCCGTCGGAGGTCGTCACCACCACGCGATTGCACGTCTGATCGGCAGGCTCCAAGCAACGGCAGACGATTTTCAGCCGCGACGTTTGCCCGGGCTCGAGCCGGTCGAGCTGCCAGGTCAGGTCCGATCCGTCGGCCACGGCCCCTTCGGTCGCAAGCTGCGGCTGCAAAGCGACATCGAAATGGTCGGCCACGGTCAGATTTTCGACCGAGGCTTGGCCGGTGTTGGTGACTTCAATGGTAAAATCGGCTTCTTGCCCGGCTTCCTTGCGCGGCGGCCCGGTCTTCGTCACCCGGATCTGCGCGGCGCCGCTGGCGCCGGCGGCGGAACCCGTGGCCGCGACGCAGGCCCTGCCGCTGGCTTGCGCGCCGCCGGCGGCATGCACCTCGACTACATTGCAGAGCTGGCCGGCGGCCAGCACGCGCAGCGTGACATCGACCGCGCGGGTCTGGCCCGGCGCGAAATCGCCCAACTCGCGCTCGATCACGCGGTTGCCTTCGCCCGGTTGACTGGCGTGCTCCAGCCCCGCGTCGTACCGATCGACCAACACCACGCCGGCGACGGCCGCCGTGCCCACATTGGTCACATTTACCGCAAAGGTGATGTTTTCGCCCACCTGGGCTTGAGCCGGCCCGCTGACATTCACACGCAGCGCCGACGGCGCGGCAGCCGCCGCACTTGGCATGTCGGACGAACTCCACGTCGCCGTCGTGCTGCCGGTATTGATGGCATACGGTTCGCCGCCCGCGGTATCGGCGGGACGAATCACTTGAATCGAGACCGTATTGATGCCCGACTGGGGCGCGAGTTGATAAATCTCGGCACTGGCCTGGCCCGCTTCATTGGTGGCGACTTCGATGGCGGTGGCGCCGTCGGGCGAAAAGCCCGCCGATGGTCCGCCGCTGATTTCATACCGCACTCGCCAGCCCGCGATGGGCTCGTGCGTGGTGTGTCGCGTGACAATGGTGGTGAAAACGTGCCGCGTACCGACGGGGTTGATCGCCGGCGGCGGATACGCGAATTCGGCATCGACCCAGTGGATGGTGGATGTCTGCCGGTGCTGGTCCCAGCCGTTGACGCCGGGCGCGTAGGCGGTGACATAGCTGGTGCCCTCGACCGGCGACGTGACCGCGATCCAGGCTTGTCCGCGGTCGACGGGGAAATCGTCGGTGGGTGTCGGCGTTCCCCGCGTCAAGCACAGGTAGCGTGACGAAGTGCTGCCGACGGCATAGGTATTGGTGATCTTTCGCGGCCAGGTGGGAAAACCAGCGAACCAATCGAGCGGTGTCTGCCGGCCCACGGCCAGAAACTCGCCCACGCCTCCCGAGGCCAGCATCCACTCGACGCGCTCTCGGGCCAGCAGATAACCGTCAGGGCCGCAGACGCCCGCCAGCAGCACCACTTCGGCGCCGACCGGCGCAACCACTTTAGCTGGCGTAAGCTGCACGCGCACGGGGTCGTGATGACCGGGCGGAGCGGGTTCGGGCTTGCGAACGAGCGGTCCCAGCACAAAAAAATGCTGGCCGGTCTGATCGACCATGGGCATCCGCCCTGAGGCGCATCCCGCCGAGATCAACGCGCAGCCGCACACGATCGTCAGCCACCATCGGTGGTGAATCGTCGGCCGGACCATTGGTCGTTTGCTCCGAGCGCAGCCAAGGTAGGACGCAGACAAAACACTCCACGTATGAAACGTACCACCAAAATGGCAGTCTGGGGGCTTTTTTCAACGTCGGCGTTGCGAAATGGCAACTGCGAGAGCGTGCGACCGTTAAAGGTGGAATAAAGAGTGATGAGTGATGAGTGATGAGTGATGGCATGAGAGCCTCCTTTTCACTCACCACTCGTCACTCATCACTCGTCACCCAACCACCTTCATTGGTAATTGCCAAACAACCCGGTGGCATACCAGATTCCGTTCGCTCCGCGCTTCATGTCATAGCCAAAGCGCGGCTGGGGGCGATACACCGCGCTCCAATGACCGGACGAATGTCGCCAACTGTCGACGACGTCGACCGCGGCGTCGACCAAGGTTTCATGCGGCCAGCTCTCGGCGACAATTTCCTGCGCCCGCAGCCCGAACGGCAGCAGCGCGGCCAGCCGAGGAAACCGCTGCCCCCAGCGATGATGACCCTGGTTGCAAATTCGCGCCTGATAGTACGAGTGACTCTTGGCCTCTTGCACCAGCGTGCGATCGATCTTGCCATGCGTACTGGCCGGCCTTTCGGGATGAATGCGCACGGCGAACACCAGCGTGCGCTGAGTGATTGTGCCTGGCGGTAAAGTGAGCACCACCGCCAGATGTTCGGGACGGAAACGATAGAACTTGCCCGGCGTGAACGGCAGTGCCGTCACCACATGCCCGTATTGCTCGGCCTTGCGATGGGCGAAATCGACGATCGCCACGCCGGGCCGGTGCTGTAGCTCGCCAAACGCCGCATGGTCGAGCAGCCGGATACGCTGGCCATCGACGGTAATGGTAGCGTCGGTGGGAAGCTTGACGGCCACATATTGCCGCAGCAGCCGTCTTACTTTGGCGCTGCGGAGCGAGACGGCCTGGAAGCGGTCGCTGTCGCGTCCGCCCGCCGGGGCCTGAAACCATAGAAACAACATCTTGTTTTCAGCCTTGGCGACGCGCATGGCGTCTTCGTACCGCGTATACCAGTCGATGTCGGCCAACGACGAGGTCAGGCTGGGCGCGGCGGGGGGGGCCGGGCTGAACGGCGTGGATGGTCCGGTGATCTGACACAATCCGAGCAGCAAAACAATGTTTGTCATCAAAACACCTCCTCATGGGCAAGACCTGCCCCACGGAGCCGACAGGGGCGGTCTTTCTTCCTTTAATGCCGCGACGCCAGCATGGGCCGAACGGCAGCGAAACGGATTTTTGGCCCGCGAGACGCGACGCCGCGCCCCGCAGACCAACCAACGCGTGCGTGCCTACATCCCGCGTCGAGCGGGCCAGGCACAACCAAGGGGTTAAACGCTCATTCGCTCTGGATATATCTGTGCAGGATAGTCTGGGCTGGGTTTAGCGATCCGAGGCTTCCTGCCGGTAGGATGACATGGGTTTATCAGGTAGGCTGGCGAAAATCAACCGCCTGCCAGGCGACCCGTGCCGGGGGTGCTAGCATCGGGGCCGGGCTAGATGGTATGAAATAAGGCTTTTCGTGAAATCAGGACGGGCCGGCGCCCGGAATTCCTCGAATGCGTGCAGGCACCGGTAGTCGGCTGAGCTTCTTTGTCGCTGGGGCGATGGCCTTGGCAACTGGCCAGGCCGCGCTGGCTTCCGACCTCGAAACGCTGATTCAGCAGGCCAAAGCTTCGCCCGTCAGTGCGGTTGTCACGAACGCGGCTTCGGCACGGGCACATTTAGCGGCGGCGGCCGATCGGCTGCGGCGATATCTCGATACCGGGGGAGCGAACGGCGCCGCCTGGAAGCGATATCTGCACTTCGAGCAACTGTCGGCGATCTTAAAACAGCCCGGTACGGTCGAGATCGAGTCGCTCGAGCGAATCTATCAGCGGTTCGAGGCCGACCATGCCGGCCTGGAGTTGCCGGTCTTTCACGATGTCGCGGTCGCCCTGCGGGCCTGGATCGACGCGGCTTACCGGCAGCAGCATCCGGTCGCGCAAGAAGATCTCGGCAAGCAGATCGAGCAATTGTCCGCCAGTCTCGAACGCTACCAGCAGGGGACCAACGCCGACGAATTGGACAAGATCGCCGCGGCCCTCGGCTGGTTGTCGCGCCACGGCCAGGCCGAAAAGCTCGTGGCCACCCTGCGCAAGCGGCTGTCGCGGCCAAATTTGCACGTGCATCTCTCGCAACGTTTGCTGACCGCCGCCACCGACCGGCCCGCCGACGATGTGGAAGATGTGCGCGACGTGATTCTGGGCACCAGGCTGATCGGGCGCGCGCAGACACGCGGGCATGTGCGAACGCGGCTGGTTCCCAATTCGCGGTATGCCCAGTTTGAGACGATCATCGAAGCAGTCAACGAGGCCCAAACAGTCGGCTACAACGGGCCGGCCCGGGTCGGCAGCCTCAGTCGAACCGATCTGCGGGGGCGAAAGCAGTTTATGCTCGACGGCTACGGCTTCGCGGTGTGGCCCGCCGACGCCACCGCCGAAACTCACAGCCAGACCTACGGCGTCTGGTCGAACAAGCATGGCTGCGTCGATCGGCTGGTCAGGCGGGTCGCGCGCAAACGACTCGGCCAGCAGAAGGCGGCCAGCGAGCGAGTGGCCGCGCAGCACGCCCGGCAGCGGTTGGCGCGGCGGCTCGATACCGAGGCCAACCGTCAATTGGCCCAGTCGAACGCCGATTACCTGGGGCGTTTTCGCAATCCGCTGTATCGCACGGGGCATCTGCCGCGTGAATTGCGTTTCAGCACCACCGCCGACGACTTGCAGTTGATCGCCTTGCACGACAGCCCGGCGCGGCTGGCGGCGGCGACGGCGCCGCCCGATCCGCGGCGCGGCCTGGCCATGTCGGTGCGTTTACACGAATCGCTGGCCAACAATTTGGCCGAAGATTTTTTGGCGGGCCGCACGCTCGATCAGGAACAGTTGGAGCAGCTTGCGGTGCGGCTGTTTGGTCGGTTGCCGGCCCAACTTGTGAACGACGAGCAACGCGGACCGTGGTCGATCACCTTCGCTCAGCACGACCCAGTGACCTTGCGCATCGAGCAAGACGCGGCGATGGTGACCATTCGCGGTCGTGAGTTTGCCTCAGACCTGCGCACCTTTCGCACGCCGATGAATGTGAGCGCTCGCTACCGCTTGCTGCGCGACCGCGACGCCGTCAGGGCGGTGCGCGAGGGCGAGCTGGAGATCGTTCCGCCGGGCTTCACCAAAGGCCGGCGAATCAGCCCTCGTTTGTCCACCATCCGTACGCTTTTGAAACACCGTTTCGAGAAGATTTTTACGCCGGAGATCGCCTCGCAGGGGTTGGTGCTGCCGGGGCAATGGCGTCGCGCCGGCCGGCTCGATCTGGTACAATTAGAAGCCCGCGAGGGGTGGCTGGCGCTCGGCTGGGTTAGGAGTACGGAGTTCGGAGTGCGGAACGCGGAATGAACGACGATCGTCGGCCGTTGCACTTCGCACTCCACATTCCGCACTCTGCACTCCGCATTCCGCACTCAAAATGACTCGTTACGTTGAAATCACCTTCGACTGCCTGCCGTTGCGATCGGTCGGCCGGCTCGACATTCCGCTCGACGCCTCGCCGAAATACCGGGCGCGATGCGAAACGATTCTGCGGGCGATTGAGTCGCATGGCTCGCACAACACGTATTTTCTCTACAACGCCCGCTGCGTATTTCATTTGACCAACCAGGCCGAGCTGGGAACGCTGGAGTTTCGCTTCGAAGGCACGGCGTTGACCGACGCCAGCGATCAGCGCACCGAGCGCTGCCAACTGGAAGTAGAACTGGTGCGCGAGACCTGCGATTGGCTGACGGAACCAATTGTCGCCTGGTTTAAAGAGACCGTGCCGCGCAGCGTGGCGGTCGAGTTCGATCGCTACATCGCCGCCGGCGACCTGGCGCAGACGCGCGAGCGCATCGAGCGTCTGCAGGCCGAGACCGAAGGCCGCGGCGGCTTTGTGGGCATGTACCTGTAGAAGATGTGGGGATGGAAAGGAGATGGGGAGATAAGGACGAGTGATCTGTCGTCCGCCACGCTCAGTGCTCCATTGAACCTTAACTCGTGTCTCCGTATCTCCATCAAATTTCGTCATCCCCTTTAGAATTAGCGATGCGATTCGCTTGGACCGCCGGTGATGATCGCCCATCGCGAGACATCAAGTTCCGGCACCATCGCAAATCGATCGATCTGCGCGGCGTCATCGATGTCGCGTTCCAAGCTGATGGCGGTCAGGTTCCGCCCGCCCTGCGTGTGGCGCAACTGGAGACCGAAATCGACCGCCGCGCCGGCTTCGGTCCCTGCCTTCGGCGTTAAGCGACGATAGCAGTCGCGTGCGATGCGGGCCTGATCCATTTCGGCCGGTAGGTCCGAGTCGGGCAGCCTGGACAGCAACCGGTCGGCCAAAAGCCCGGCCACCAGAACGTCTTCCCGCGTGATCTCACCCCGTGTGCCGGCGCACAGGAGGTGAACTCGTTCTTCGGCGGCAACCGCCTCGACGATCGCCGAGGCATTCACCAATGCCCCGATCAGCACTCGCCTGGCTTGCCGGCATTGCCGCATGGCCCGCGTGCCATTGGTGGTGGTGAAGACGACGGTTTTTCCCGAGACGCGCTCGGCGGTGTATTCGCCAGGCGAATTGCCCAAGTCGAAACCTTCGATCGGCAGCCCGCCGCGCTCGCCGCCAAGAATGGCCTGCCCCTTCGGCAGGCGGGCCGCAACCTGCCGGGCGTCGTCGATCTCCAGGCAGGGAATGACCTCGCGCGCTCCGGCGGCCAGCGCATGTACGATCACCGTGCTCGCCCGCAGCACGTCGATCACCACGACCGTGCCTCCCGCCAGCGCCTCGGGCGTCGTGAGATCGGGCAAAAAGTGGGCCTGCAAGCTGCGCATATTCGTTCCGCTCGGCGCGAGGATCGATGCTAATGGGGGAAGAGCGCAGCGAGTACCACCGTTATTTAAATCTGGGCGGTTCTATGAAGGGATGCTCTTTCTATCTCCCTATCTCCTCTTCATCTCCCCGTCCCCTTCAAAAAAACGATCGTGTTCGTTGCGCTACGGCTAGTGTACCTGATTTACCGCGCGCCGGGCGGTGGTGGCCGATCGAAGCGGGCCGAGCGAGAGGCCAAGCCAACCGTCGGTCACCACGCATTGCGTGACTCCCAGGCCGTGCAAACGCGCATCGGCCAGCGTGCGGTCGTCGGTCAACCGCAGGTCGCGGTCGTGCGAGAACACTTTGCTGAAGATGCCGCGCAGAGCAATCTGGGGCTGGTTGCCAAATCGCTGCCCCCAAAGCTGCACCGTGCCGTCGCGCACAAACCGAGCGTCCAGCCCGTGAACCTGCGGCTTGTAATGTACCCGCACGCGGAAGTTCCGCCAGCTCTTGGGATACTTGCGCAGCTCGGCCACGGCCAGCGTCAACTCGATCCGCCCTTCGGCAAAACGCACGCAGATGCTGTCGCGCTTGGCGAAGGTGATCCGCAGGTCGGGCGGAAACTCGTTGGTCATCGCCTGCGGCGGAAGCTGGAAGGCGTCGAGCAGCCGTTGCTGAAGTTCCGGCAGACTGAAGCTTTCGCCGTCCAGCCCCAGCCGGTCGCCAATGTTGTTCAACAGCGA
>DASVHB010000380.1:0-2582 GCA_036379195.1 Pirellulales bacterium | reverse complement strand
CCCTACAGACGCGTTCAGGTCTACCCAGCTAAACTTTTGCCCCTTGCTCGGCGATCAAACGCGCCAATTTGCGGCCAGTGACACTCAGCGGATAACCGTCTAACTCATCTGGCGACACCCAGGTGATTTTCGGCCGGGCCGCGCGTTTGCCCGGCGCCAACCGCACATAATCGGCCAGATGACATTCAAGCGTAATGCGGAACCGCGTAACGCTGTGCTTGAGCGTCCTGAGCAACTCACGCGGGCGACACACCACGCTGGTACAGGACGCGACTCCCTCGATGAGAACAACTGATTCAGGCTCTCTGCCGGCCGCCACGGAAAAGCGAGGGAAATCCCACAGCCCGGCCCAGCGCTCGCCGGGCTGGCGTTCGACCAACAGCACTTTTCCGCGGCGCCGCACAACGACCGCGGCCTCGCGCACCTGTTCCACCCGCGGCGGTTTTTGAACCATCGGCACCAGCCGCTGCAAGCCCTGACGATGCGTCGGACAAAGCGATTGAACCGGGCAGGCGCCGCAATCTGCATCGCGCGGCTTGCACACCAAGGCGCCTAGTTCCATCAGGGCCTGATTGAATTCGCCGATCGCGCGCCGCGGCAGCAGTTCCTCGGCCAGCGACCACAGCAACGCCTGTCCGGCGGTTTGCCGTGGGTCAGCCCGATAGGCCAGCAGCCGGCTGAGCAACCGCACGGTGTTCGCTTCGAGAATCGCCTCGCGCGCGTCGAAAGCGATCGAAAGAATGGCACCGGCGGTGTAGCGGCCGATGCCCGGCAATCGCCGCACCGCCGCGGCATCTTGTGGAAAGCGGCCGCCGTGTTCGCGCACGATCACCGCCGCCGCTCGGTGCAGTTGCCGCGCCCGGCGATAATAGCCCAGCCCTTCCCAAAGCCGCAGCACGTGCCGCTCCGGGGCGGCAGCCAGCGCGGCGATAGTGGGAAACGCGGCGACGAACCGCGGAAAGTAGCGAGCGACCGTGGCCACTTGTGTTTGCTGGAGCATGATCTCGCTGACCCACACGCGATACGGGTCGCGCGTCTGCCGCCAGGCGAGATCGCGGGCGTTTTGCCGATACCAGGCAAGCAGCTTGCGGCGAAACGCTTGCTTCCAGGCGGCGGTGGGCCACTGGTAAACGAGCTTCGCAGAATCATGCGGTGTGAATGTCAAAGCGGATGCGATCCTAAGAAAAGGGTGGGCCAAGCGAAGCAAGTCCGTTCCCTACAGAACACTCGCGAAGGTATAACGTATCATCGAGCCTGGTCCTAGTCACGCCGAGACCCTCGCCTTGCCCCGCAAAAAGAAACCTGACCGAGCCGCCGCAAAGCGCGCGAAGCTCGACGACCACGAACTGGGCTTTCGCCGGCGACGGACGGCGGTGCGCGTGCGCCGCCGCTCGGGTGAACGGGCGTGGGAGCTGGCGCATCCGCGCTGCGCGCAAGAACGCATGGACGACCTGGAAGAAGTCCATCAAATGCTCGCCGCCGGCGAGACGGAGGTGGCCATCGATGAATTGCGCTGGCTGCTCGACGGTTGCGGCGATTTTATCGCCGCCCATCGCCTGCTCGGCGAACTGGCGCTGGCCGATGGCGATCTGAAACTCGCCCGCGGGCATTTCGGTTACGCCTACGAGATAGGCTTATCGGCCTTGCCCCCGGCCTTCGAGGGGCCGCTGCCGCATCGGCTGGCGGCCAATCAAGCTTTGCTCGAAGCAGCCAAAGGGCTGGCCTGGTGCCTGCATGAGTTGAAAAAACCCAAGCTGGCCCGCCGCGTGCTCGCCCAACTACTGCGGCTCGATCCTGCCGATCCGCTAGGCGTGCGGACGTGGGGAACTGCCTGGCAAAACGAAACCGGGCAAGACGCTCGGTAGTCCCGGCACTTGTGGCCGGCATTAGCCCAAGTTAAAGAGTCTTGACGTTCGCGAAAGGACTTAGGTGCGATTTCGGGGTGTTTATTTCACTACATTGGGACCTTGTCGAGCCGGCGAAGCGCACGATTTGCTTTCGCGGCCGGCCACAAGGGCCGGAACTACCGATGCGCCTTTCGTGCCTTCAACGACGGATCGGCGGAGAGCGGCAATGACACGGGCCGGCCGGTCTCGGCCGCCTTGTAAATGCCCAGAATAATCTCGACGCTGCGGCGACCCTCGCGACCATCGATGGCGGGCGATCGGTTCTTTTGAATGGCCTCGGCAAAATCGCGGAACTGCCGAGCGTGCCCGTGATGCCCGATCGCCGCCGGATCGCTCGCGCCGCCCCCAGTGCTTTTGCTTTCGGTCATCAGCTTCAAAACGGTCTTATCGCGGCGGTCGCCTCTGACAAAATCCCATTTTACCAGGTCTTCCTCTTCCATGGCGGCCGAACCTTCGGAGCCGTGCAGCTCGATCCGCTTCAAATAGCCCGGATAGGCGGCGGTGCTGGCCTCGATCACGCCCAGCGCCCCGCTGGCAAACCGCAGCGTGGCCACGGCGGTGTCTTCCACCGCGATTCGCTCGTGGGCCAGCGTGGCGGTTTGCGAGCGGATTTCGACCACCGGTCCCATCAACCAGGTGAGCAAATCGACGCTATGGATCGCCTGGTTCATCAGT
>DASVHB010000379.1:0-4993 GCA_036379195.1 Pirellulales bacterium | reverse complement strand
ACGGCAATGCCCGACGGAATGTTTAGCCCCTCGGCAAACACCGTGAAGCGGTCGGCGCGGCCATCGCCGTCGGTGTCTTCGAGCACTTTCACGCGATCGCGGCCTGGGCCGGCCTCGCGGCGAGGGTATTCCAGGCTTTCGGTGATCCAGATTCGCCCGCGCTCGTCGAACGTCATGGCCACCGGATTGACGATGTCCGGCTCGGCGGCCACCAGTTCGACCGAAAAGCCCTCGGGCACGGTCATCTTGGCGATGGCTTCAGCCGGCGACAGCGGCGGCCCCGGCGGTTTTTTTTGACCATGCGGAATGGGACCATCTCCGCGAGCGAGCGCCAGACAGGCGAAAAGCACCAAAACGGCGCAGCCGGCGAATTGCGAGTGTGTCATGACATTCAGCATGTGAGGACGTTACGAAAACCCGATTATGGATGCCCGGCGAGCGGCGGGCAACCTGCGATGCAACGTTTCAGGCTCGCGTCGCGCAAGACTGACAGAAAAATTGTTGACAGAAAAATGGCCTATAGGTGGGGGCCATGTTCGTGATCGGCTTCTCGGAAGGGATGCGGCTTAATCTCGCCGTGCTCCTCATTTTCGCGAACAGCGGCATTGTCGCCATCGTTCGGCGCACCCAACTCGCCGCGCAGGCGAGCGCAGACGACATCAAGCGGTTGCCCGCGGCCATGTCTGCAATGCCGCGCCGAATCCCAGCGATTGCATCTTCCCATTGAGTCATTGAACCCCGACATTTTTCTGTCATCCATATTTCTGTCATTCACCGTCGCTGATCTGAAAATCAATCCCGAAAAGCCCCTGGAAGGTCTAGGCCATCTTCGCCCGAACGGCTTTCTGGCGGTTTTCGCCGATGGGCATGCACGCTTGATCCAGCGGTCCATCGATCTCCGCGTTCTGGCGAACTTGTTCAACCCGCTCGACGGACAGCCAACGCCTGGCGAGATTGACTCACCCTAAGAGCCTATCCGAGAACCGGCGAGCAGGCGGGACGCCCGCACCACAAAGCCGGTTATGCCGGCAATCGCCTCTTCGCGATCTTGTTGCAGAAACCGCAAGGCATGTTCGATCACCGCATCGCGATTAGCGAACCGGCCGCTGGAGATTTCCTGTGGAACGAATTGTTCAAGGTCGGGTGAGATCGTTGACATTCCATTTCCATCCAAGCGAGCGACTCGATAGGATGCAGTACAATGCGCTGTCTGGCTTTGCGTGCTGATAGCTACTGCTTATCCCTCCGGTGCGATTTGAGAAACGATGAAAGCTCGAAAGCCGCTCGGCACCTTAAGGGCCGGCCATCACCAATCGCACGCTACTTTCGCGCAGCGAAAGGCGAGCATGGCGGCATTCGCCGTACTCTGCTTTGTGGTCGCGGCGCGCGGCGATGAACCGGCGGCGGTCGTTTCGAATAAGGGCATCGAGTCGCTCTTGGCGCCGATCCACGAAAAACACAAGACGCCGGGTTTGATCGCGGGTGTCGTCGGACCACAAGGACTCGCCTCGGTGGGCGCGGTCGGCGTGCGCAAGCTCGGCTCTCCCGAACCGCTGCTGGTGACCGACAAGATTCACCTCGGCTCCGATACCAAGGCCATGACCGCCACGCGGCTGGCCATGCTGGTGGCAGAGGGCAAACTGGCGTGGACAGCGACGCTGGGTGAAGTGTTTGCTGATCTGAAGCCGCGGCTCCATACCGATTTTGCCGGCGTCACGCTCGAGCAGCTTTTGACGCATCGCTCGGGTTTGCCTGCCAATGCCAATTACCGAAAGTTCACCAGCGGCTCACTCGTCGAGCAGCGCGAGGCCCTGACCCGAGAAGTTTTGGCCCAGCGGCCCCAGCACCCGCCGGGAACCAAGTTTCTGTATTCCAACGTCGGCTACATTGTGGCGGGCCACGTGGCCGAGCGCGTGACGGGCCAGTCCTGGGAAACGCTGATGACCGAAGGATTGTTCAAGCCGCTGGCGATGTCGTCGGCCGGTTTCGGCGTGCCCGGCACGATCGGCCAGGTCGATCAGCCGTGGGGGCACGTGTCGCTGCTGGGCATCAGCGTGCCGAGGCAAGACGACAATCCCGCGCTGCTGGGGCCGGCGGGCACGGTGCACTGCTCGCTGGCAGATTGGGCGAAGTTTGTCAGCTTGCACTTGCGGGCGGGACGCGGAGAGCCGATCGGGCGCGGTCGCGAAAATGCCGAGAGGGATCAGGGTTCAGGGTTCAGGATTCAGGTATTGCTCAGGCCGGAAATGTTCAAAACGCTGCACACGCCGCCGCCGGGCGAGCGGTACGCGTTCGGATGGGGAATCGCCGAGCGACCCTACATCACGGGGCCGCTCTTGATGCACTCGGGCAGCAACACCATGTGGCTGGCGACGGTTGCCATTTCGCCTCGGCACAACATCGCCTTTTTGGTGGCGGCCAACTCGGCCGACGACGCCGCCCACCAAGCCTGCGACGCGGCCCTGGCGGCGCTGGCTACTCGCGAAGACCTATCCCGATAACTACGGCCGTCTCGCGATTTACCAGCCTCCACGCCACTTGCTTGCGGAAAACAACTCCCACCCGCGTCGTTTGTGCCGCGCAACAGGTTCGTCCGTAATGACTTCATCGAGGTCGTTCAAAACAATACAGCGCTTGCTCGGTGCGCAGATAAACGCGCCCCTCGGCGAGGACGGGCGTCGCCATCGTGCGCTCGGCGAAATCGCGTTTGAACACCACGCGGCATGCCGCGGCATCGAGCACATTCACCACCCCCGGCTCGCTGACCACATAGACCTTGCCGTCGCCCGCCACCGGCGACGCGTAATAGTTCTCGCTCGACGATAGCCGCAGTTGCTTTTGCATCCGCCCGGTCTTGGCGTCGAGACAAGTGAGAATGCCGCCATTCTTCACCAGGTAGAGCCGCTCGTGGTAGAGCAGCGGGCTGGGCACATAAGGCAAACCCTTGCGATATTGCCACACCACCGCTTGGCCAGTGATGTCGCCCGAACCGCTGGGACGAATCGCCAACAGCGAATTCTCGGCCAATTCGAACACCCGGGCGTATTTGTTCCACTCTGCCTCGTCAAGTCCGCCGTCCTGGTTCAAGTCGATTCGATAAAAGCGGTCGAGCACGTCGGGGTCTTTGGCTTCGTCGTGCGACAACAAGCCGTCGCCGTTGTCGTCCCAGCTTTCCAACGCGGTCTGCCACGGCGGCATGGCGATGCGGGCGTCGGTGTCGCCGCCCGGCGACCAGGTGGCCACAAACAGCAGCCCCAACCCCTGGGCGGGCGTGGTATTGACGATGCGAGCCAGCCCGTTGACCCACCACAGCTTTTCGCCGTTGTCGAGATCGTAAGCCACCAACTGCAAGGCGCCGGCCACCACAAGCTGCTTGCGGCCGTCGGCCTCCCACACGAGGGGCGTGGCGTAACTGCGCGTAAAACCGTCGCGCGCGGCCCGCCAAATTTCGTCGCCCGTCTGGCAATCGACCGCCAATAGAAAACTATGAACGTCGTGATCGGCGCTAACAATCAGCTTGCCATCGACGATGATCGGCGAGCTGGCCGAGCCGAACTCGTCCTGAAACGGTCCCATTTCCTTCGACCAAACAAGCTTGCCCTGCAGGTCGTAGCACAGCAAGCCATAGCTGCCGAAAAAGACATAAACGCGTTGGCCATCGCAGGCGGGCGTGGCCGCGGCGGGGCTGCTGGTCGAGTGATATTGCTCCAATCGCGTCGCCGGGGCAACCTTCCGCCAAAGCAGCTTGCCGGTGCGCCGATCGATGGCCACGGTGGCCAGCTCATCGTTTTCAAACGCCGTCAGATACATGGCGTCGCCAGATACGCAAGGCGTCGAATGCCCGGAGGCCAGCGGCACGCGCCAAGCCAGCGAGTGGTCGTCCAACCGATCGGGCAATGGTTGCTGATCGTGGTCGGTGACACCACCATCGTAGCGGAAATAAGAAATCTCTTCGCCGAAGGCGACGATTGCCGTGCAATGGGCTGCGGCAAGGACGAGCGAAACGATCAGTCGCGGAAGTCTCATGGCGATGGTAGCTGGGCGGGAAACAGGCGGGTGTGAATAGCTACAGCGTCCAACGCCGGGCGTCGAAAGTCAAGGTGCATTGGCGCTGGGTTGTACGCCCGAGCGGACGAATCAACCTGGGAGATCTGCTTACTGCCGCGCGAGCAGTTCGTCGACGGCGGCGCCGATGTCGGGCCGGGCCATGAGCGTTTCGCCCACCAGCATCGCATCGACGCCGGCGGCCTGCAAACGCTCGACGTCGGCCCGCGTGCGAATGCCGCTTTCGGCCACCAATACACATTCGCTGGGAATCTGCCGCCGCAATCGCAGGGTGTGTTCCAAGTCAGTGTGGAACGTCCGCAGGTCGCGATTGTTGATTCCGATCAGGCTGGCGCCCGCGGCCAAGACCCGCTGGAGGTTTTGCGGCTCGTACAGCTCGACTAGCGGCGTCATGCCCAGCTCGATCGCCTGGTTGTGCAACGCCCGCAGGTGGCAATCGTCCAGGCACTCGGCGATCAATAGCACGGCGTCGGCCCCGGCCAGGCGAGCTTCGAGCAGTTGATAGCGGTCGAGAATAAAATCCTTGCGCAGCAAAGGCAAGCTGACCGCTTCGCGCACGTGGCGCAGGAAGTCGAGATGCCCGTGAAAATAGGTTTCATCGGTCAGCACGCTTAGGCAGGTGGCTCCGTGCCGCTGATAGGTATGGGCGATGGCCACCGGATCGAAATCGGCCCGGATGACGCCCGCCGAGGGGCTGGCTTTTTTGACCTCGGCGATCAGCCGGATGGGCCCCGCCGCCGCCAGCGGAGCGAAAAAGTCGCGCACGGGCGGGGCTTCGGCCAGTTGCGCTTCGAGCTGCGCGGCCGGCCGGGTCGCCTCGGCCGCTGCGATCTCGCGGCGCTTGGTGGCGATGATCTGATCGAGAATGGAGGGCATGAAACGTCTTGGAAAATCGAAATCGGTAGTATTCCCGCCGACGTCTGTAGGG
>DASVHB010000378.1:0-2367 GCA_036379195.1 Pirellulales bacterium | reverse complement strand
GTCGAGTTTATCACCTTGGTGTTTCCCGTTTGCGTTTATCCGAAAGAGTGGCCGCCCTATCTGGAGGGCCGCGACCAGTTGCTGCCGTTGCTCATCGGCCTGGCGGTCTTTTGGTTTTGGTGCGTCTCGCTGCTGCCCTGGCTGTGGCGGCCGCGGCGCGGCTTCGACCATGCCACGCGCGTGCTGATCGCCTACGCCATGCGCTCGCCGAACGCCTTCAGCGTGATGTTGACGGCGCTGTGCGGCGCCGCGGGCATTGGCGTCGTGTGGTGGTTGGGCGGACCCAATTGGACCGCGCTGCTCACCTCGCTGGCCGGACTGGCGATGGGCGGGGGATTGATCTGGATGGTGAGGCTCGTCGGCTCGCTCGCCTTACGGCGAGAAGCGATGGGGTTTGGCGATGTCACACTGATGGCGATGATCGGCGTGTTCTTGGGTTGGCAGGCCTGCGTGATGATCTTCTTTTTGGCGCCTTGCTTGGGCCTGGTGGTGGGTCTGGTGCAACTGGCTCTCGGTCGTGGGCGCGAAATACCCTATGGACCCTTCTTGTGCCTGGCCACGGTGGTGATCATGGTCGCGTGGCGCTGGTTCTGGGACCGGTTCACCGACGCGTTCAATCCACTTTATAAAATGCCGGCGTTGCTGCTGATCGGTTTTCTGCTGATGTTTGTGCTGTTGTCGATCTGGCAGCTTGTCATCAGCCTCAGCCGCCGCAAGTCGGTGCAGGCCGAAAACCACTCTTAAGGGAACGATCCGTCCACGAGCTGGCGTTTTCAGCTACAAGAGCGTTTCCAGCTCGTCGACCAGTCGGCTGAAATGGGCCAGCGCGGTGTCGACCGCGTGCGGTTGCTCCATGTCGACGCCGGCGCCGCGCAGCAAATCGAGCGGGTCTTGTGAACAGCCGCCGCGCAAGAAGCCCAGGTAATCGCTCAGCTCGGCTTTGCCGCCCGAGCAGACGCGCTCGGCCAGGGCGATGGCCGCCGACAGGCCGGTGGCGTATTTGTAGACGTAAAACGCCCGATAGAAATGCGGAATGCGGAAACACTCCAGCGATAAATCGTCGTCGAGCGTGAAATCGGGGCCGAAGTAACGCTCGAGCAACTCGCGGTAGACGGTCTTGAATCGCTCGACGGTGAGTGGTTCATTTTGCTCGGCCAGCTCGTGCGTGATCTTCTCGAACTCGGCGAACATGGTTTGCCGTAAGATCGTGCCGCGGATGGCGTCGATCTCGCGGTTGATCAGGTAGGCCCGTTCGCGGTCGTCGCCGGCCAGCGTCATCAGGTGCTTGCTCAACAGTTGCTCGTTGAAGGTGCTGGCCACCTCGGCCACGAAGATGGTGTAATCGTAGTACTGATAGGGCTGGCTGCGGGCGGAGTAATAGGAGTGCATCGAATGCCCGGCCTCGTGGGCCAGCGTGAACACATGGTCGAGCACGTCGGGCTGGTAATTCATCAAGATGTAGGGATCGCCGTCGTACGAGCCGGAGCTGAACGCGCCGCTTTGCTTGCCCTGGTTTTCATAGCGATCGCACCAGCGTCCCAACAGGCCGGCTTCGAGCACGCGGCAATACTCGGCCCCCAGCGGGGCGAGCGAAGCGATCACCACGCGGCAGGCGTCCTGCCAGGTGTGGCGTTTTTCCAGGTCGCTGAGAATCGGTACGTAGGTGTCGTAATGGTGAATCTGCCGCAGCTTCATTTTGCGCCGCCGCAGATCGTAATAGCGATACAGGGCCGGCAGATGGCGATGGACCGAGGCGATGAGGTTGTCGTAGACGGCCGCCGGCACATTGTCGGGAAACAGGGCCGCTTCGAGCGAGCCGCCGAAATTGCGGGCACGAGCGTAATAGACATCGCGTTGAATCGAACCGGCCAGCGTGGCGGCGATGGTGTTTTCATGAGCGCGGAACTGGGCGTAGTATTGGTCGAAGGCCCGCCGCCGCACCTCGCGGTTGGCCGAGTGCAGCAGCGCGGAGAACGACGAATGGCTCAGCTCGACTTGCTCGCCGCGCTCGTTTTCGACAAAGCCGAACTTCAGGTCGGCGTTGTTCAACTGCCGAAACACCAGGCCGGCGGTGGCGGCCATTTCGCTCTGCATGGCCAGCAATTTTTCCTCGCGATCGCTGAGCGTATGAGGGCGTTGCCGCAGCAGCCGCTCCAGCCGCAGCCGGTAAGGGGCGAGCGGTTTGGCGGCCAGAAACTTTTTGATCTTGGCCGGCGCGATCGCCAGGATTTCGGGATGGATGAAGCTGGCTTCTTGGGCGGCGCGGCTGGCGGCGTTGCGGTGGCGGCCCAGCATGCGCTGGTAGTCGCTGGCGGCGGTGTCTTCGGCCGACTTAAGAAAGGCGTACACGCCCAGCCGCTCGCCAGC
>DASVHB010000377.1:0-7092 GCA_036379195.1 Pirellulales bacterium | reverse complement strand
TGGGCAGTGCCCAACCTACAAAAATTCCCAACGCAGTCCCGTCACGCGGTCGATAAACCCCATAGGCGCCGTCGCGCGACCGCCGCGTGCGCGCCTGCCCGCTTTCCGGACCCAAACGTTTCCCGTGCCCATGAGAGTCTTCGGCGCTCTGGTTGCGCTGGCGCTCGTTTCGCAGACCGGCTGCTCGGCGCTTTGCGGTTTCCATCGCGATTGGCGATCGTGCTGCTGCGCCTCGCAAGGCGACATCACCGGTTGCTGGGACGGCTGCTGGCAAAGCCGCTGCACCGGGCATCACGGCAAAGTGCGGGCCATCATCACCCGCTGCGACGACACGCATTACTCCGCTCGCTTCCAGGGCACCTTTTTCAGGGTCATTCCGTTCGGCTACCAGATGACGCTCACCGCCGTGCCCCAAGACGGGCAGTACGTGCTTTCCGGCCAGAAGAACCTGGGCAAGCTGGTCGGCGGCGTTTATCGCTTTGAAGGACACGCCACCGACACCGAGTTTTACGCGGAATACACCAGCGACAACGATCGCGGCACGTTTATCATGAGCCGCGTCGGGGGCGACGTTTGCGCGTGCCAGCGGTGAAGAAGCGCGGGAGCAGGGGAGCGCGGGAGCAGGGGAGAACTGCTACACTCCCCTGCTCCCCCTCTCCCTTGCTCCCCAGCGCGTCAGCCCCACAGCCGCTTCAGCACGCGGCCGGTTGAAATGGGATACGACACGCCCCGCGGGTCGCGAATCTCGCTGCGCGGATCAACGCCCAGCGCGTCAAAAATCGTGGCGGTCAGGTCGGCGGGGCTGACGGGATGCTCTTCGACCCGTGCGGCGTGACGGTCGGTGCGGCCATCGATCGTGCCGCCCGGCAGGCCGGCGCCGGCCATGACCACGGTGAAGGCGTGAGGCCAGTGATCGCGGCTGGCATATTTTTTGTCGATCTTGGGTGTGCGACCAAAATCGCCCATCCAGACCACCAGCGTTTCGTCGAGCAGGCCGCGCTCAGCCAGGTCGTTTACCAGCGCCGCCAATGCCCGATCAGCCCGCGGCGTCAGGCTGTCTTTCACCAACGGAAAATGGTTGCGGTGCGTGTCCCAAGGATTGTTGGCCAATCGCTCGCCCTTGCCGTCGGCCCAGTCCTGCGGCTCCTTGCCCCAGTACACCGTGACAAACCGCGCGCCTGCTTCGACCAGCCGCCGGGCGAGCAATACCGACTGCCCGTGACGGGTGCGGCCGTATCGCTCGTGCATCGCCGCCGGCTCGCGCTCGATGTCGAACGCCGCCTGCACGCCGGGACGGCTCAACAGCGCCAACGCCTGCCGCTGATAATCGTCGAAGCGATCTAGTTCCGCGGTGCGCTCCAGCCGCGCGAGTTTGCCATTCAGTTTTGTTACGAACGAACCGACCTCCGTCAGCCGCGCGGCGGATATCTCGCGACGCAACGCCAGGTCGGGCTTGATAAGGCTCGCCTCGCGCGTGATTTCGACGCGGAAGGGATCGTACGAGCCGCCCAGAAAACCGGCGTTTTGGCCCGGCAGGACGCGGGCCTCCATCTTCATCGTCTCGGGCAGCTCGATCACCTTGGGCATCACGGCTGGCAACTGATCGCGGCGACCGAAGGCCGTGCCCATCTGCGGAAAGTCGGTGTCTTCGACTTTGAGATTGCCGGCCGAGCTGATGTGCTTGTAGCCCGTGAGCATCTGGTAGACGGCGGGGTCGTGTACCGTTTCCTGGTGGCAGACGCCGCGGATTTGCACCAGGTGGTGCATCTGCCGCGCGACCAGCGGCAGCAATTCGCTGGTGGTGATGCCCGGCGTGCTGGTGGCGATGGGCAGATACGGGCCGCGGATTTCCGCTGGCGCGTCGGGCTTCAGATCCCACAGGTCAAGGTGGCTGGGGCCTCCGTCCATGTAGAGCAAGATGCAGGCTTTGGCGCGGGCCCGGCGGCCGCGTTGAGCATCGCCGGCTTTGGCGAGCGCGGCCAAGGGAAAACCGCCAAGAGCGACGACGCCAAATTGCAGCAGATCGCGGCGGAGCATGTTAGTGGCTGGTGGCTAGTGACTGGTGGTGGCAAGTTGGGTGCCATGCCAACAAGTGCCAGGTGGATTGTATCGCTTTGGCGGCCGTTTCACCATGTAGGCGCCCTGAGCAAACATGCCGGTCGACTAGGTCGATGGTTTGCTCGCCACGTCATGGCAATTACAATTGGACTTGTCATCGCCGCCATGCCCAAGCCATCTGAACGAAAACGCCGCCGACCGCTGCCGCGACGGAGCGCGCCCGGCGCGGCTCCGGGACGCATCGAACCGCCCCCCGGCTCGCCGCCGCCGGTGATCGACGCCATCGCCTATCACGCCCAGGAACTGACCGAGCGGCGCATTGCCGATCTGGCCGAAATCGACGACTTGCTGGCATCGGGCAAGATCGTCTGGATCAACGTGGCCGGCTTGGGCGACGCTAAAATCATCGAACAGCTCGGCGAGAGGTTTCGGCTGCATCCGCTCTCGCTGGAAGACGTGGTACACACGCACCAACGGGCCAAGGTGGAACCCTATACCGAGTTCACTTATTTTGTCGCCCGGATGGCCCGAGAGCACACCTTTCCCGACACCGAGCAGTTCAGCCTGTTCCTGGGCAAGAATTTTGTCGTGACGTTTTTGGAAGACCCCGGCGACAGCTTCAACCCGGTCCGCGAACGGCTGCGCGGCGGCAACAGCCACTTGCGCACCGGCGGCGCCGGCTACCTGGCCTACGCGCTAATCGACGCCGTGGTCGACGCCTATTTCCCGCTGATCGAACGTTTCGGCGAGCGTCTCGACCGGCTCGAAGACCGCGTAGTCTCGCGCCCCGGCCGCCAGTCGATTGGCGACATCCACGAAGCCAAACACGAGTTGCGGGCGTTGCGCCGAGCCATTTGGCCGCTGCGCGAAGCGATCAATTCGCTGGTTCGCGACCCGTCGGAATTGCTCGATGACGAGACGCGCGTACACCTGCGCGATTGCTATGACCACGTGGTGCAGCTCATCGACCTGGTTGAGACCTACCGCGAACTGTGCGCCGACATGAGCGACCTGTATCTGTCGAGCCTGAGCAACCGGATGAACGAAGTGATGAAGGTGCTGACCGTGATCGCCACCATTTTCATGCCGCTGAGCTTCATTAGCGGGGTGTATGGTATGAACTTCCAGACCGATCGCTCGCCGTGGAACATGCCCGAGCTCCGTTGGCATTACGGCTATCCGTTCGCACTTTCGTTGATGGCCGCCGTGGCGCTGGGCATGGTCGGATATTTTTATCGCAAGGGTTGGCTGGCGGCGGAGTCGGGGCTCGCGCGTGAGCGAGAGGCGCCAAGCGGCAAGGGCGATCAGCCGGGCCACTAACAAGCGAGATGAACGCGCATCCTGCGTAGCGCGAGACCGCGAGCTCAACGTGGACTCAAGGTTCTGTGCGCCAATTCGTTGCGGAAACGAATAGCCCGCCGCGCCGCAACCGCGCGTGGCTAAAAGATGCTTGCCAAGTAGAGGGACACCGCCGACGTGAGGATCACGATCAGCGCCGCGGTGGCCCAGGCGCGTTGCGATTCAGCCAGTCGGGAGGTCACTAGATTGTTTACCGCCATAAAGAACGTCGCGGCGATGACCGCCGACCCGCCAAGCAGCAACGTGCCGCCGATACCGGCTGGCCCCAACTAATAGCCCATCGCGAACAGCAGCGAGCAGCCGGTCATCACCCACATCAAATGGCGCAACCCAAATTGTGGCGGCGTGGCACGCCAAAGCGGCTCTATCGGCGGCGGATCAGGGCCTCGATCCACGAGACTGGCAAATTCGGGATCTTCCGTGCCGTCGCGCCCCGTGCCGCACTGAAAGCAGACATCAAACTCGCCTGTAGATTCCATGCCGCACATCGGACAAGTCCACGACGAGGGCGGCGGGCGTGTTTGCTCCACAATCATACCGCGCAAGACTTCATGTGCCCGGTCGAAGTCGCTATGGGCGACTTCGAGCTTACAAAGCGAAAGTAAAGACAGGGCCGCTTCACTACCGGAGAGGACAGCGGTGATGCCCGCCTCATCGAGAGCGTTGCGAGCGATCTCGGCCTGGTGGAGCAGAGGGTACACAGCGACCACTGCCAGCCTATGCGCCGTGTCGTTGTGTAGAGTGCCGCGGTTGTCGCCAAGGTTCGTTTTCGCCTGCAGCAGCCATTGTCGCAGATCCTCTGCCATATCGAACGCCGTGGTATAGCGGTTGGCCGGTTGCTTGGTCATCGCCCGTAAACAAATCCGCTCTAACTCCGGCGGAATGGTGTGGTCGAATTGGCGCGGCGACCGAATCTCACCGCGCGCAATTTCGTCCAGGATTTCCCTCGCCTGCTTATGTCGGTAGGGAAGGCGGCCAGTGAGAAGTTCGTAAAGCACCACGCCCAGGCTGTAGATGTCGCTGCGGGCGTCGACGCGATGCCCCTCGCCGCGGGCCTGCTCGGGACTCATGTAGGCCGCCGTGCCGTAGTGGCCGGCCACCTGCCCATACCTCTCATCGGTCAGCGCCATGCCGAAGTCTGCCACCATGGGCCGGCCGCGTTCATCGATCAGGATGTTTCCGGGCTTGACGTCGCGATGCACCAGGCCAAGCTGATGGGCATGATGGAGCGCGTCGGCGATGCTGCTTACCAGCTCAGCCGACTCAGCAAACGGAAGCCGACTGCGCGCGATTAATGCCGCCAAGTCGCCCTTTGGCTGAAAACGGGAGACGACATAGCAGAGACCATCTTCCGTGCGGCCGAAATCGTAGACCGGCACGATGCCCGGATGGTTGAGCGAGGCCAGCAAGCGGGCTTCGTCCAGGTATGCCACGGCGTCGGCGGGTGAGGCAAGACGCTTCCGATGAGGAACTTTGATGGCCACATCGCGGCAGAGATCGGGATCAAAACTGCGATAGACAACACCGAAGCCGCCCTCGCCGACAACGCCTTTCACTCGATAGCGGCCGAGTGTCGTGGGCATGTCGGCGGCGCGTATCGTCTCGCCGGGCGGCGTGGAATGTGTCCGATACAATTCGGTCTGCGCGGCCGCGTCGCTATGAAATGCATTATCGGACATCGGCTGGCTCTACAGAATGAAGCCCACCGCGATTATACAATGCTTTTGCGCGTGTCCAAGCGAGTTCCGCTGAAAGAAGCGAGCGAATGTTGCCTTTTCTCAGGGGAGAAGGCGTTCTTGCGCGCAGCGAAAGACGATGAAGCGGGTCACCTTCCAGTGGCTAGGCGGCCTGGCGTTCGAGGTAGCCGAGCTGGCTGACGGCCTCGGGCCAGCGGCGCAGAGCAATCGCCGCCATGTGTCCGCCAAAGGCCACCGAAATCTTCAGCGCGTGCTCCATGGTCGTGCGGCGGCCGATTAAGGGAATGCAATCCAGATCGCACTCGGGGTCGGGGTCGGTCAGGTTCACCGTGGGCGGGGCAAAGCCGTCGCGCAAAGCGAGCACCGTGATCGCCAACTCGACGCTGCCGGCGGCGTTGACCAGATGCCCGAGCATCGACTTGGTCGAACTGACGCAGATGCGGTCGGCCGCCCGGCCTAAAGCTCGGCGAATGCCGCGGGTCTCGACCACGTCGTTCTGCTGCGTGCCGGTGCCGTGGGCGTTGATGTAGCCCAAGTCGCCAGGCGAGAGCCGCGCGTCGCGCAGCGTCTGGCGAATCAGGTAAGCGAGCGTCTCGCTTTCGGTATCGAGTCCGGTCACGTGATGGGCTTCGGCCTGCATCTTGCCGCCGGCGATCTCGGCGTAGATGCGTGCTCCGCGGCGTCGCGCATGGCTCAGGCGTTCGAGCACGAACATTGCCGCGCCCTCGCCCATGACAAATCCGTTGCGCCCGCTGTCGAAGGGCCGGCTGGCTTGGCGCGGGTCGTCGTGATGGGCCAGCACGCGCATGGCCTGAAAGCCCGCCGCGAAGAGCGGATGAAACGCCTCGGCGCTGCCGGCCAACGCCAGGTCGCACTGCCCGTCGCGAATACTGCGTGCCGCCGACAACACTTCGATCAGCCCGCTGGCGCAGGCCGTCGAATGGCACAGCCGCGGCCCAGCCAGCCCAAAGCGGTTGGCCACGGTCGAGCAAGCCGTGTTGGGAAACCACTGATGCCACCAGGGCACATCGCGCGGTTCGAGCGGCACGAGGTGGCTGCGCCGTTCGTCGAACCAGCCGGTGTCGCCCATGTGTCCGCTGATCGCGCAGCCGAAGCGGTGCGAGTCGAGCTGCCTGAAATCGACGTCGGCGTCGGCCAGGGCTTCTTCGGCCACGCGCAGGTTGAGCGCCACCGATTTAAGCTGACCGGGAAACTCGGGCGGCAAAAACACCGGCGCCCCAATCGAAAGCGATGGCGGCACGCCCGGCGCTCCCCGCAGACAACGCACGCCGCTTTGCCCCTGGCGTACCGCCCGCCACACGTTCTCGCGGTCGTCGCCCACCGAAGCGACCAGCCCGATACCGGTAATCACTACCGGCTCGGGCCGGCGACGTGGATCGGTCGAGCGAGAGGTCATCGCGGCCAAGGTGGGTTCGTGGGCAGTTTCGCAGGGCTTTACGGGGCTGAAAACGTACCGAAAACTGGGCGCTGGGGCTAGGTCGGCTTTTTGCACCCCGGAAGCATGCGGGCCGGCGCTTACTCGTCGCCAAACACTCGCGTGCTTTCTTCCTTGGTGACCGGGCTTTTCATCTCGTCGGTGAGCAACTGCACCTGCACGCGCAGGTCGCCCGGCTCCAGACCCTGGGCGCGAATCTGATAGACCGTCTCGTCTTTCGGCGCCAACCGACCCAGCGGCTGAAAGCGGACCTGCTGCCCCTCGATCGCATAGCGCGTCGGTCCCTTGGCGCTGCGCGGCTTCAGCTCGCGCGGAAAGATCGCCACCACCTGCACATTGCTAGAGGCCTTCGAGCCTTGATTAATCACGCGAATTTCATACGTCGTCTCGCCGCCCACTTCAATGGGGTCGTCGACGTCGGCCAACTGAAACAGGATGGCCGCCACCCCTTCGACCATTACCACCTCTTCCTGCTCGGCGGTCAACCCGCGCTCGGCCGCGCCCTCGACCCGCAAGGTCTGC
>DASVHB010000376.1:0-12050 GCA_036379195.1 Pirellulales bacterium | reverse complement strand
GTGTTCGAAGACCAGCCGCCCGTGGTGTTGGACTTTGAAGACCCCGAAGATATGCAACGCAAGCAGCTTCTTGTTGAGCAAGAGATGGAACGACGGGCCCGAGCCGAGATGGGCGCTGGGCACGACAACGGCCACTCCGATCGCCAGGAACCCACCGCACGCGCACCCGAAGCGATCGAAGCACGACAGCATCCGCTTCGCGGCGGGACCACCAACCATCAGTAAGTCTTTTGTTCCCAACAAGTTTTGACTGAAGCTCATCCAGGCCCCCCACGGGGCCTTTTTTTATGCGCTGTGGTCTAGTTTTCGCAGTTCAGCGCACCGCTAAATTGCCCCCAGATCACCAATCCGACGTAATACATACAGATTGTGCGTTTTGCCGCTTGACAACGATTCGTGCAATGCTAGTCTGGTCAACCTAGCGTGTGCATCACATGCAAGCAGCGTAATCGTTACAGGCTAACTAATCGCTACGTGTTAGCCGTTACAGGGCGTCCTGCGCCGCGGCATGTGCAACACGAAAACGATAAGGCTCCCTCCCCTTGAGCGGCCGTCAGGAGGGGGACGGAAAACGTGACGGCCCGATTTCGTTTTCTGGGTACGTACCTGTTTGTTGGAGGAATTACGAATGAATCGTGCATTGGTCTTCGGCATCGCGATCTTCTTCGCGGTGGTCGGAATCGCCTTGATGGGAGGCGACAACAAGGTTTTGGCCGGTCACGGCCACGGCGGCGGCGGCGGCTGCATGGGCTGCGACGGCTACGCCTGTGGCGGCGCTCCGGCCTGCTGCGGTCCCGCTGATTGCTGCGCACCGTGTGGCGGTCGCCGTCATCATGGGCACCGCAAGCACCATCGCCGCAACAACTGCTGTGGCAATCCCTGCTGCGGCCCGGTTGCTCCGGCCTGCTGCGGCTGCGGCGGTTACGGCGCCCCGGCGGGTGGCATGGGTCCGGGCGGCCAAGGCCCCAACGGTCCCGAAGTCGCTCCCCCGGCTGCCCCGGAAGCCCCCCCGGCCCCGGGCAACGCCCCCTCGGCTCGCATTGAGCGCAGCCGCGTGCGTCTGGTCCGCTTCCGCGGCTAGATCGAGCGAGGGCTTCATCGCCCTGGGTTGAGTTTTCCACGAGGCTCGCCAAGCCCTGTTGGCGAGTCTTGTCAGACATCGAGCCGGGTCTCCCCTCGTCGGAGACCCGGCTTTTTTTACGCACCGCGCAAGCTAAGCTAAGAGCAAGCTAAGCTAAGAGGCTGCGGCAATCGCGAGAACAGTTTTTTCGACGGCGGTATCGTCCAGTCATGAAGTCCCCTCCCCGCGCCACCGACAATTCTGCGTCGAGCGAAAACGCCGCGGAGCTTATGCCCGATTGGCTCCGCACGACCGTCAGCTTTCTGATCTTCGTGCATCTTTTCGCGGTGACGGTAGGCGTGCTGGCCAATTGGTATCCCTCGCCGCTAGCCGCGCAATTGCACCAGCGCGTTCCGCTGCTGGCGCCATACCTCGAATCGCTCGACCTGGACCAGGCGTACGTGCCGCTCTACGGCCTCACGTATGGCATGGATCAGGACACCGATCAGTACGTCGAAGTCGATTTGAAACTGGCCGACGACAGCCAGCGGCAATTTGTTCTTCCGCGCGGCGATCTTTGGCCGCGGCAACGTTATCGGCGCCAGCAACGGCTGGCCGAAATCGCCGCCGATCTGGTGGGCGATGATACCAAAAGTCTCGAAAGTTTTTTGCCCCAGGCGATCGCCGCGCATTTCGTCGCCCGGGCCGAAGCAGCGGGCGGCACCGTGGTCGGCGGCACGATCCGGTGCCGGCGCCGGGCCGTGCCGACGATGGAAGCCGCGGCATCGGGCAAATCGGCGACGCCCGATACGTTTGACCTCTATCGGGCAGACATTCTGCGAGTTGGCGGCGAAGTGCAACTGCTCAAGACCGAAGCGGCCGCCGAAGTGGCGCCGGCCCCAACCCAAAAGACGCCGAAGAGAAGGCTTACCGAATGACGGCCGTCGGCGACTACCTTCGCACGCTGATTCACGAGTTTGGCGCCGGCTGGAACCGCTTTTGGTTCACGCCCGCCAAGGTCTCGACGCTGGGCGCGGTTCGCCTCGGCGCGGGCATCGTCTTGGTCTATTGGCTGGCGACGTTCACGCCCGACCTGGTTTCCTATTTCGGCCCTGATGGTCTCGCGCCGCAATCGACACTCGCCAACCTGGAGGCCCCGTCTCGTAATGGCAGCCTGCAAGTGGTGGCGCAGCCCGTTCGCGATTCGTTGCCCCGGCCGCACCGCTGGTCGTTTCTTAATCATTTGCACACGCCGAAGGAACTGATGATCGGCCATTCGGCGGCGCTGGCCATCGCTCTGCTGTTCGCCGCCGGCTTCGCGACGCGCGTCACTTCGGTGCTGGCGCTGGCGGTGCTGCTCTCATATATTCACCGCGGCCCGATCTTTACCTCGCAGGTCGAGCCGATTCTGGCGTTCGTCATGTTTTACGTCTGCCTCGGCCCTGCCGGCAAAGCGTGGTCGCTCGATCGCTGGCTCTCCGACCGGCGTGGTCGAGCCGCGCTCGCCAACGTCCCGCGCGACGATGCGAGCGTCGCCGCGAACGTCTCGTTGCGGCTGATTCAGGTGCATCTGGCGCTGGTCTATGCCTTGATGGCGATTGGCAAGTTGTCGAGCCCAGTTTGGTGGGAGGGGCTGGCAGTCTGGCTCCTGCTCGCGCGCAGCGAGTCGCGGCTGATCGACCTGACCTGGCTGCACGCCTATCCGCACGTGTTGGCGGTCTGGACTTACCTGGTGGTTCTTTGGCAGTGCGCCTTTCCGATTCTTATTTGGCGCCGCCTGGCTCGCCCGCTGCTGCTGGTGGTCAATGCCGTCATGTGGATCCTGCTTGCTCCGGTGACCGGCATGCTGGATCTTGCCGTGATGATGGCCGTCGCCAGCCTGGCGTTTGTACCGCGCGTCTCTATACCCCCGGCGTTTGCAACAGGAAAAACTGAATGACTTCCTGCTCCAGCAGCGGCAGGGGGCGAATGCGGATGGTCGGCGAGCGAATGGTGCCGGTCACTTCGACGTTGATCACCTGATTCGACAAGAACTGGCTGGCCTCGAGCAACAAGGCCACCGGGGGCGCGGTGAACAGCGCGATCCGCGCGGCGAGCAGCGAAACGGCCCGCGTGCTGGGATTGAGCTGACCGGTGTTGACGGTCACGTTGAGGTTCAGCCGTCCGGCCTGCGACACGGTGCCGCGCGCGTAAAGCTGCGCGGCGTTGCTTGAGAGCGAGAACTCATCGACGCGAATCACGCCGCCGGCCAGACGAGCACGCACATTGCCTGAATTGAACGTGGTCGAACCCGAGATGCCGCCCGTCAGGTAAGGCAAGATGCCCTGCAAGACGGGAAACGACATGGCTTGGGCATTGGTCAAGTCGGCGTCGAGCGTGCCGGTAAGATCGCGCAGCGACCGCACGTTGCGTCCGGCCAACGTGAATTTACCGCTGATTTTACCGCTGCCGAGCCGGCGTGCGGCTGCCATCCGGCGCAAGAGCGTACGCATATCGACCCGCATGAACTTGCCTTTGCCGCTCAGGTCGAGGCCCATGCTCGTCAGCGTTACATCAAAGTCGCCGACGACGCGCCCCAGAGCGACTTGAGCGGTGGCGCCATGCAGGTGCAGTTGGCCGGTGCCATTGGCCGGGTCGAGCACGCCGGCCATAGGCATCCGCGCGCCACTGAACTCGATGCCATCGAATCTGCCCTGGCGGATTGCCGCGGCGCCGTTGACAACGACCGGCCGCCCCATGCCAAAGAAGCCGCGCACTTGGGCGTCAATCGTTCCGCGCACCTGCCCAGCCAGACGCGGCCAAAGGCTGAGGGCTTCGGCTGCCTCGGCTCCGTCGATGGCCAACAAAAACGTGCTGCGGCGGCCCGCCTGTAAAGACACCGTCGCCGAACCCAACAATTGCCCGCCGGCCACAATGCCCGACACATTGGCCACGTCCATTTGGCCGGGCAGCATGCGGATCTGGCCGCGCACCTCGTCGAGCAGGTCGATGCCTTCATATTGCACATTGTTGAGTGCTAGGTCGCCCGAGCCGAGCGGCTGGCCCGTGTTGGGATCGTGGCGGTAATTGACATTCATCGTGAGCGTGCCTGACAGGGTATCGGCCGCTCCGTGTTCGCGCAGCAGAGGTGCGAGCGCGGCCAGCCGCGCGTCGGTAAGCTGCAATCGTCCTTCATTCAACTCGGGACGGTGGTCGCTTGTCGCCGGTTGCCAAACGCCGGCGAGTTGCAGCCGCCCGCGCAGGGCCTCGCCCGACACATCGTACCGCACCACGCCGTCGCGATACGCCACGCGACCTTGCAATTGGCCGATGGGCGCCGTGTCGGCCGTCAGTCGCGGCGCGTCGAAGCCGGCGTCGATGTTCCAAGCCGCAATCTGCGCCAGCTTGCCGGCGGGAATCTCGGCGTCGATGTTTCCGTCAATTCGGCCGCTCAAGCGCACGGGCGGTCGGGCGACGTCGGTGGCGAGCCGTCCCAGATCGATCTCGCTCCAGGCGAGCGCGATGCGCCCCGCGCCTTGATGGAGCGGCAGCATGGCCGAGCCTTTGATCTGACCGTCATAAAGTTGGACGAAAAGCCGCGAAATGGAGAGCCGCTCTCTGTCGATCGCCAGCTCGAACGCCACGCGGTCGACCGTGGCGCCGTCGACTTCGAGATCGCGGGCTGTCAGCGATCCCTCGCCCGTGGTGACCAATGGATCGAGCGTGCCGCTGACCGAGCCGGACATCCCAAAAACTCCCGCCAAACGCACCGGAGGCCGCAGGGCCTCAGGCAGGGTGTTCGCCCGCGCCAGGTCGACATCGTTGACGGTCAGCTTGGCTTGATAATCGAACGGCGCGGCCAGACCGATGCGGCCCGCGCCATCGAGCGTGGTTTGGCCTTGTCGCGCGCGGAAATGCGTGACTTCGAGCGCCCCATTGCGCACACGCGACTGCAACCGCGCACTCGCGCCGGTCCAGCCAAAGGCACTGAGACCGACGAGCGAAGCATCGACATCTCCCCGGTTCAACTGCGGCGGATCGAGGGTGCCTTGCACATCGGCCGCTACACTCGCCGTTCCCACGATAGCGATCGGTGGGCGCAGGCGCGGGGGCAAACGATTGAGCATCGCCAAATCAGCCCGGCGTAGCTTGACGTTGGCGCCAAAGTTTCCCGCATCGGCCAGCGCGAGGTTTGCCGAAGCGTTTAACCGCATCGGGCCTTCGTCGGCTTCGATTTTAGAAAGCGTCAGCTTGCCCTCGGCCAGCCGCGCGGCCAGCGCGGCGCGGCGCAACGTGAACTGATCGAGCCGCACCGCCCAGAGCAGCAAATCGCTTTGCATCTGCCAGGAGGCGATGTCAGTAAGCTGGCCGCTCGCCGTCGCATCGACGCTGCCGTTCGACCAGCCTTCGACGCGCACGCCACGAAGCGCTTCGAGCATGTTGAGATCGGCCAGCATTCGAGCGACATTCATACGTTGCCAGGCGAGTTTCACCTGGGCATCGCCGGCATCAGACCAAGGCGCGGTCGCGGAGCCGGTGAGACGACCTTGGTAGCCCGTGACGACGATTTGTGAGAGCGACGCCTTTTGGTCGCCGACGTCGTAGTTAAAATCGACGCGGTCGAGCACGGCCTGCGCGGCTTGCACTCGACGGGCCGCCACGGCGCCTCGCGCGGCGAACGTGGGCGGCTGCAAGGTGCCCCGCAGATCGGCAGAGACGCCTGCCCGACCTGCCAGGGCCAGCGGCGGGCGAAGTCGCTCAGGCAGTCGGTTGGCCTGGGCCAGGTCGATGTTGGCGATGCTCAGCGAGGCGCCGAAGGCAAACGGCGTTTGCAACCGTAGGCGGGCCGAGCCGGTCACTTGCCCCAGCGATGAATTGAGCGAAACTGAAGCCAGTCGCAGAGCGCCGTCAGCGATCTGCAGAGAGAGCGACGCTTGGGGCAACGCCATTCCATACGCGGCGGCGTTTTGCAAGTCGAATCGTCCCTGCCCGGCCCACGCATCGAGATCGCGCAAACGGTCGAGCGGCGCGTTCAATTGCAGGATGCCGGAGCTTCGGCCCCGCCAGCCAGCTTCGGTCTCGCGTTTTCTTCCGGTAGCCCCGGCGCTTGTGGCTGACGCAGCAATCGCATCGGCGGCCAACGCGCCAACATCGAGGCCGCGCCATTGAAGGCCAAACTGAGCCGTACCCCGCCGATCGAACGGTACATTCAAGCTGGCGCCGACCTGCCCGCCGTAGAGCGACACCTGGATTGGGTGCAATTGCAACAGCTCCGCGGTGATATCGTAGGGCAGTTGCAGCCGCTCAATACCCAGGGGGCCGGCCTTCAGCCCGCGCCCGGCGAGCGTGCCCTGAATGCGGAACTCGCGCGATTGAATCTTGCCGGTCACCGTGGCGGTGGCGGAAATCTGGCCACCCACTTCCAACGGAGGCCGAAGCTCGGGATCGAACGTGGCGAGCCAGCCGAGATCGGGTGCATTCAATCGCAACTGACTGGAAAACTCGAATGGGGCCGCCAAAGCCAGCGCGCCGCTGCCGTTTAGCCTCAGCCGCTCCAACTCGATCGAGAGATTGCTGAGCGTGGCTTGCCCGGCGGCGAGGCGCACGTCGGCAGTCAGCTTCGCCGGCGGCAGGTGCGGCAGTGCGACGTTTTCGAGCGTCAAATGTGCTTCACCGCGCCAGGCCGATAGCTCGCGCACTTGATCGACGGGAACTTGGGCCGAGACATGCCCGCCCGCGTCGCCGCCGATCATTCCCGCCAATTGCGGCACGAGTTCGACCAACTCGGACAACGGAATCTGCACCAGCGAAACATTCGCGGTCAGATCGCCGCGCGGTCGCACCTGTACTCGTGCGCTGCCGGAAACAGTGCCCTGACCGCCGCCGGCCCGGGCCACTGCGAACCGCAGGCTGGTGAGCTGCAACGCCCCCTGGTTGTAAACCATCCGCGCGGTGAATTGATGCAGATCGAACCCCGCGACCGTGAGCTTGTCAGATTCAATTTGTCCTTCAACCTGGTAGGCGCTGGTGCGGAGGATCGATTGCCAAGAAGTGACACCGGCGGAGAGCCGCACGGTGACCTGCCCGGCGACCGGCACGGGCACCTCCAGCCCAAAACGCTGGAGGCGGGCCAGCAGCGAGTTGATCTCGACGTCGCGGAAGGTCCAGTGCAGGCCGCGCACCTGATCGGGCGTCTTGGCGGGCTGCGCCGCCAGGGCCTGACGCGCGCCAAGCGAAAAGGCGACCATCGCCATCGCGATCGCCGTGGAAAACCAACGCCTTATCGGCGTGCCCCGCCGCAGTGTACGATCGAAGACTGGGTCGGCACCATTTTTCCGATTGTTTCCAGTCATTTCGCGGGAGCCAGGCATGTGGGAAAACCTTCTTTCGGTCTTTGATGATCTCATCGGCGGCGACGCACCGCACGATCCAATGCGATTGACGCAAACCGCGGTGCGGGCAGCCCTGATGTATGTGCTGTCGCTGGCTTTGGTGCGATATGGAAAGAGTCGGTTCATCAGCCAGGCGTCGGCCATTGACGTACTGATTGTGCTCATTCTGGGGTCGCTCTTAAGTCGCGGCATCACCGGCTCGGCCTCGATCACGGCCACGCTGGTCGCCAGCGCCGTGCTGGTCGCTTTCCACTTTAGTCTGACCTGGGCGGCTTGCCACTCACACCGCATCGGCAGCCTGGTCAAGGGCAATCCACGGGCACTGGTCGAGCACGGGGCGATCCATTGGCCGCAAATGCGCCGTTCGCACATCTCGCAAAACGACCTGGTCGAGGCGCTGCGCTTGCGCACGAACACCGACGACCTCGGCCAGATCAAAGTGGCCTACAAAGAGCGCAATGGCGCGATCAGTTTTATTCTATATCCGCGCGAACCGCGGGTGGTGGAAATCGCCGTCGAGCAGGGTGTGCAGACTGTGCGGATCGAGCTCACCGCACCGCATGCTTAAAAGATCAAACGTCGCCAATTCGTCAAGAAAACAGCCGGGCACGCAAAATGCTAATGTCCATGCCCGACCGTTCTTCAGCCCCGGGGGCAAAAACAGGAAACCGACGATGACACGCTATTGCGAACGATCGCGGCGCCGACTGGACTGCCTGGTGCACGGGCATCGCGACGTAACTCGCGCCGCGGCATACGGCGGAGTTTTTCCGGGCCAAAGCGCCCAGGAATTGCGTTATTGCGGCTCGTGCGGCGGGCCCGTCTGGGTTTCATCGCCGCCGCCCAACCGCCCGGCAACCTGGGATTCGACCGGTCTGCCGACAAATTGATTTATGCACTGATTCATGACACAAGGAGGAACGTGAACATGGCGATTTATCATGCACTCTCGGCGGAAGTGATCGACGTGAGGCCGCTCGCCGATCGATTGAAAGAAACCCGCACGCATACGCTGATCAAGACCGATACGCTCGAAGTAATTCGTGTAGTGCTGCCAGGCGGCAAATTGCTGCCGCCGCATCGAGTCGACGGCGAAATCACCGTGCAGTGCCTGGAGGGATGCGTCATGTTCGATGCCGACGGCACCGAGCATCGCCTGTCGCAAGGGCAGATGCTATACCTGGCCGGGGGCGCGACGCACGCGCTGCGCGGCGTCGAAGACGCCTCGGTGCTGGTTACCATCCTGCTGAAGTAGCCGCTTAGCGCAGTCCGGCGGTGGTGACCGGCGATTGTCCCAGCGTCAGCGAGCCGCCAGGGCCTTTGCCGGCGGCAGGCTTTTGCAAGAACTTCGGCAGCAGCACGTGGTCAAAAAAGCCGTAGTCGGGCTTTTCGCTGGCGCGCAGCTTATCGGCCACATTTTCGCCCTTTTTGAGGGTCATCACGCCCGGCACGTTCGATCCCGAGCGCTCCCAAGCGGTCTGGCCCTGGTAGACGAATTTCAGCCGCGCGATGTATTCCTTCACGTGGTAATCGCCACCGCCAAACATATAGCGCACCTGCCGGTCCTTTGGACCTTCCATCGTGGCGACCAGCTCGATCGTGCCATTGTCGCCGGCCTGGCAGTCGATGGTTTGCAGCCGGTCAGTCAGCGCTTTGCGCACGCGCTCGCGCTCGGCGAAATCGGGCACGCCATCCACATTCACTTTAACCGTGCTGCCCGAGTGGAGCACGAACAAATCGGGTTGAGTCAGTGCCTGTTTGAGCATGCTCTTGGCGGCGGCGTGGGGAAGCTGCACGGCCAGCAGGGCGCCCGGCTTCTGCTCGCCTCGCCGTCGCTGACGCCAAAAAAAGTCCAGCCGCCGGCGCAGGCCGCTTTTTGCTGGCCTTCGTAGGTCCAAAGCTTCAATTGATTCTCGAGGTCAATCAGCACATGGCCGTTGACCAGCACGAAGTTGTCGTCGGGGAACTGACTGCCCTCGGTCACGATGATGCCCGCCAGAGAAATCGAGCGTTCCAGGCCGCCGTTGGCGGTGTCCCAAACCACCAGCTTATCGCGCGCGACCGCGGCCAGCTTCTTGCCCGACGGGCTGAACAACATCGTCGGGAATACCAAATCTTCGGGCGTTGCCTGCTGGGCGATGACCTCGCCGCTGGCAACATCAAAAACCCCTACTTCTTTGCCGTTGCAGTAGGCGATACGCGTCCGATCGGTACTGAGAGCGGGCACGGCGCCGTCGGCCAGCGTGAACGAACTGAGCGGCTCCAGCTCAGGGAACGACCAGATAACCACTTTGCCAGCGCGGCTTGAGGTGGCCAAACGGTCGTCGCTAACAAACTCGGCCCACATCACGTCGCGACCGCCATGCTGGGCGTCGGCATACGGTATCCAAGACACGGCGCGCTCGGCCCGCGATCCCTTGAACGTCCACAATTCCAGCCGATCGAGATTGCCGAAGCCGAATTCATCACGCCGCATGACAATCTGCTTGCCGTCGTCGTGCACGGCCAGAGGAACCATCTGCACGGGGGCGCTGGCCGGCGACGTGGTTTTGCCCGTTGTCAGATCGCACAGCACCACGCGGGTCGACCCGGTGGGCTTCGGCTGGTCGAAATTAAAAGCGACGGCCGCCCGGCCGGCGACCGGGTTGATGGCAATGCCCTTAATGCCCTCGAAGAAATTAGTCTTCGGCGGCAGTGGCGCGGTTTTCGGTTTGCTTGAGAACGCCTCGCCAGCGCCCAGCACTTCGACCTGCCACGCTTCGGTATTGGCCAGCGTGATCAACTGGGTGCTTGAGAAATCGACCTCCAGCACACGCGGTTCGGCGGCGCTCACCGGTTCGGCGCCCGTGGTATTACGGCCGGTCGGCTTTTTGCGAGGCGCAGTCGTTTTTGGCCGAGTGGTTTTGGGCACCGCTGATTTGAAGGGGCTGTCGGCCTTGCTCTTGGTCTTAAAAGGGCTGTCGTCGGCTGGGGCGACGGCGTCGGCCACATATTTCTGGTCGGCCTTCGAAAGCTTTTTGAGATCGATTTCGATTGTCTCGCCATCGTCCTTTTCGAGCGTCACCTTGCCGTCGTCGAGCGAGACAAACGTGGCTTTCATCTTGTGTTTGCCGGTGCTGTCGGTCCAGGTGCGCGGGGCGGCGTCGGCGGCCAGTGCCCAAAGGCCCGAGAGCACGACGATGAACAACGAACCGGCCAGCGGCATGCAATGACGAGCGGCTTTCATGGTTGGTGGTCCCTGTGGATGGTATGCGATGAAGCAGCAAGTCACTGTACGAAAAACTTTCGACCGCGGCAAGAATTTGCCCTCGGCCGCATCATGACGCATTGAGATCGGCAATGAGGCGGCTGCGAAACGTCACTTCGCCGGGCTCGACGCAAAGCGAGTCAACCAGGATCTCAACCAAGTGTTCCCAAACCGCCGAGCAGCGTTCGTCCAATGCGCTCGCGGAAGTTTTGCAAATCTCGGCATAGTTGGCAGACAGCACATTTCGGCGCAGGTCTTCGACCGTTTTCATGCGTGTTGATGTCAAGAAGGTCAATGCCCATCGGACTCGGCGATCGCATTCTCACGGCTTTCCGTTTACCAGAGCCGAGTTGACGCGATCATTGGACGGCCTGTCAAGTGGATGGATCGCAGAACCGATGGTATGATACGAAAGAATTGCCCCTTAAGACTCTGAAGAGTATTTGGAAGCAAGCAGCGTTGGAGGACCTTTGATGCGTTACGCCGTCGTCATCGAGAAAGGACCGGCGAGCTACGGGGCATATGTTCCCGATCTGCCCGGCTGCGTGGCGGTGGGCCAATCGGCCGCCGAAGTGAAGAAGCTGATCGCGGAAGCCATCCAGTCACATTTGGAGGGGCTCCGTGAAGACGGGCTGCCCGTGCCGCAGCCGGAAGCTGAATGCGAATATGTTGAGTGCTAAACCGCGGCGAAGACTGCGGCCACCGAGACGTCAAAGCCCGAGAGGAGCGCCGACCGCGCCGCGTCGCTGCCTTGAAAGACTTTGCCCTCTTCGTAGATGCCGCCGGATAGCTTCAAGACCGTGATCGTCTGGTTCTCTGGATTGACGATCCAGTATTCCGGTACGCCGGCCTCCGCATAATCGGCGCGCTTTTCGACCGTGTCGCGTTCGACATGTCCGGGGCTGACGACCTCAACGACCAGATCGGCACCCGTCCAATAGCGGTCTTGCCGGCGCGGATCGCCGGCCGATCGCAACACGATCAGGTCGGGTTCGCGGTACTTGCCCGGCCTGATCTGCAATCGCAATGGTGAGAACAGAACCGTCCCACCGAGTGGAGTGATGAAGCGATCCAACGCGAAGAGCAAGAACTTGACAATCGATTGGTGTCGGTCCGTCGGCATCGGCAAAACTTCCAAAGCGCCATCGGTAAACTCGACCAGGCGGCGAGTGCTATCGGTAAGCGTCAGGTACTGCTCGTCGTTCCAGTTCCCTTGGCCGGGAAGGAGTTCTTCCAACACGTCTTTCCACGGCGGGCCGGCAAAACCAAGGCTGGATTCCGTTGTCGACATAACGTGCAGTCTACTTGCAAGCCGTCAGACTGGAAAGCCTGGCCAACGCGGGGTGGTGTCTCAAAGTTGAGTTGGTCGTCC
>DASVHB010000375.1:0-8309 GCA_036379195.1 Pirellulales bacterium | reverse complement strand
ATCTGCCAGGCGTTATTCACCTGGGGACTCATTTGGCGGCGGCGAGTCAATTCGATGGCACGATCGAGTTTGCCCCGCAGCACGTCTTCATTCGACAGCGCCGATGAACCGGAAGCCGCTGCGGCGCCGTCGCCCGCGGCGCTGTTCTCGGCGGCGCTGTGCTCGGCGGCGCTGTTCTCGGCGGCGCGGTCTTCCACGGCCGCCGGCGAGGCGCTGATGGTCGCGTCGGCACAGCCCCCCAGCAGGCAGGCTCCGGCGGAAAACAAGCAAAAAACGGTGGCGTGAGTGAAACGGCGGGCGGGCATCGGCGGGCAGAATTCGAGGCGTGGCGCAAAGCGTCCTCGCTTGCGCAAACGTCGAACATACCACGAGGCGTCCGGCAAGGCTAGCAGGTTGGTGAATTTGCGCATGGCGGGTCATGTTTGCCGGCAATCTGACCGATATCGAACAAGAGGACGACCAATGAACGATCGACGACGGCTGCTTACGCTTTCGGTGCTGGTGCTGACCGCCGTGTCGTTGTGCGCGGTGGCGATTACGTTGCTGCATTTGCTTCCGCCCGCCGCGATGGCCCGGCAGCCGCTCGATCGCACGCTCTGGTTGATCCTGGGCAACACGGCAGTGGTGGTGTTTGGAGGCGCGGCATTGCTGCTGAGAATCAGTCAGCCTGTGCTGCAGCGGTTGGAACAAAGCGAGCGGCAGCTTCAGGCGGCGGTCGCGGCGTTGGAAGCTAAAGCCTCCCAGCTTGCCACGGCCAATGAAGAACTGGACGAGTTCGCGTACGTCGCCTCGCATGACCTCAAGGAGCCATTGCACGGCATCAGCGCCTATTGCGGACTGCTGCGCGACGAGTATTACGACAAGCTCGACGACAACGGTCGCCGCATGACGAGCGTGCTGGTCGAGCTGTGTGAGCGGCTGGGGCAACTGATCGACGATCTGTTGGCCTATTCACGCGCGGCGCGCAAGCCGGAGTATGTGGATGTCGAGCTGGACCAGGTGATCGATCGGGTCTTGGCAACGCTTTCGCCGGCCATCGATGCGCGTCGTGGGGTCGTGCTGCGGACGCACCCGCTGCCCGCCGTGCGGGCCGATGCCACGCTGCTGGGCCAGGTGTTTCAAAACCTGATCGCCAATGGTCTGAAATTCAACGATCGAGCGACGCCGACAGTGCGAATTGAGTCGCTCGATGAAACCGAGGAGCAGGCTTCTCAAGCGGACGATCTGGCGGAGCCGGGTGCTCGCCTCCGGTTCGACTTACCCGACTCGGCATCGGGGGCGTCGGCTCACGGCTATGCAACGATTGCGGTGCGCGACAACGGCATTGGCATTGATGCGCGTCACCATAGCGCGGTGTTTACTTTATTTCGTCGCCTGCACGCTCGGCAGAAGTATGAAGGAACGGGGGCCGGGCTCTCGATTGTGCGGCGGATCATCGAGAGTCATGGCGGCAGCATTTGGCTCGAATCGCAGCCGGGCGCCGGTTCGACGTTTTTTTTCACGCTGCCGTTGGCCCGCCAAGGCGCGGCAGAGACCGGCGCCGGAAATCGAGCGCGATTCACCCCCCAAGCTCTTGCCAGAACGCGGTAGCGCGCTTACTTTTACGGTCTATGCGTCGTTCGTGCCTGGCTGCCCAATTGCCCGCTAGTGTGGCTCTGCGCTACCACCACGCGCTCTCGGTGCGTGGCGCGGGCCGAAGGCCGACCCCGGGTGGATGGTTGGGTGTGTTGGCGAGGGCGAGCGGCGGCCCCGCCGGCCCGGCGCGCCGCGATGCACGGCTGGGCCGGGTCGAGGCCGTGTTGTTTGTCGCCGGCGAGCCCCTCAACAGCCGAAAAATTGCCGAGTTGGCCAGCTTGGCGGACGGCACCGAAGCACGTACACTAATCCGCCAACTGAATCAACGATACGACGCCCAGTCGAGCGCCTTCCGAGTGGAAGCAGTGGCGGGCGGGTTTCAACTGCTGACGCGCCCGAAGTTCGGCGCGTGGCTGCGGCGGCTGCACCAGGCCCCGGTCGAAACTCGCTTGTCGGCGCCGGCACTGGAAACCTTGGCGGTCGTGGCGTATCGTCAGCCGGTCGTGCGGGCCGAGATCGAAGCGATCCGCGGCGTGCAGTGCGGCGAAATCCTGAGACAATTGATGGAACGCGACCTGGTTCGCATTGTCGGCCGGTCGGAAGAGCTGGGACGGCCGTATGTCTACGGCACCGCGCGGCGGTTTTTGCAAGTCTTCGGGCTGGGCAGCCTGGACGACTTGCCGCGGGCCGAAGCGCTGCGGCGAAACTCGGCCGCCGCCCGGCAGCCATCGGATGAAGCCAAGCTCGCCGCGCGGCGAGATGAGGAACGAACCCCTACGATTGACCTGAAAGAGGAGTCTCACGTGAACCAGGTAGCCACTGCGGAGTCTGCCCGAGAAGATCTTTGGAAACTCGCCGCCGCGCCGGCTGTTTTGTATGCCCACGCGCGCGACGACGAAGAGGACGATTTCGACGATGACGAGGATGACGATCTCGATGACGACGACGATGACATCGACGACGAGGAAGACATCGACGACGATGACGATCTGGACGACGACGAGTGGGAAGAAGTCGACGACGACGATGAAGACTGGGACGAAGACGACGACGACTGGGACGAAGATGAAGACGATGAAGACGAAGACGAGGATGAAGATTGGGAAGACGAGTAGGTAACCGCCGCCAGCGCGATCCCGATGACGAGTAGGTCTATGCATGAAGTGCTTCGCGAGTTGATTGTCAAAAACGACTCGAAAATCGTGATGCTGGTGGCCGATGGACTAGGCGGCCTGCCGCTGTCGCCCGGCGGCAAGACGGAGCTGGAAACGGCCCGCACGCCGCATCTCGACTCACTGGCGCGCGAGGGCGTGTTGGGCGCGAGCATTCCGGTGAAACCCGGCATCACGCCCGGCAGCGGACCGGGGCACTTGGGGCTGTTCGGTTACGATCCGCTGCAATATGTGATCGGGCGCGGAGCGCTCGAAGCCACAGGCATCGGTTTCGATCTGGGGCCGAACGATGTGGCGGTGCGCGGCAACTATTGCACGCTCGACGCCAGCGGCAACATTAGCGATCGTCGTGCGGGGCGCATTCCCACGGAAGAAAGCGCGCCGTTGGCCAAGATTCTGGCTCGGGTAAAAATTCCCGGCGTCGAAATCTTTGTCGAGCCGGTCAAGGAGCACCGCTTTGTGGTGGTGTTCCGCGGACCGGATTTGGCTGGGCATGTGCACGATACCGATCCGCAGGCCACCGGTGTGCCGCCGTTGGCGCCGGTGGCGGCCGACGCCGGTAGCGTGAAGACCGCCGAAGTTGCCCGGCAATTCATCGAGCAGGCGCATCAACTGCTGGCCGGCCAGCCCAAAGCCAATGGGCTGACATTACGCGGGTTCGCCGCGCGGCCGGCGTTGCCCAGCTATGACGAAGTGTATGGCTTGCGGGCCGCGGCCATCGCCGTTTATCCGATGTACAAAGGATTGGCCCGCCTGGTGGGTATGCAGATTGTCGGCCAGGCGCAAACGCTCGGTGAACAAATTGATGTGCTCGCCGAGAATTGGGCAAATTACGACTTCTTCTTTTTGCACTATAAATACACCGACAGCACCGGCGAAGACGGCAACTTTGAGAACAAGGTGCGGCGCATCGAGGAGTTCGATGTTGCCATTCCGCGCATCACCGCCCTCAAGCCGACGGTGCTGATCGTGACCGGCGACCATAGTACGCCCAGTCTGCTCAAAAGCCATAGCTGGCATCCGGTGCCGACGCTGCTGTGGTCGGCCTGCTGCCGCAGCGACGACTGCCAGACGTTTAGCGAACGCGAAAGCATTCGCGGCGGCCTGGGGCACTTCGAAGCCAAGTATCTGATGTCGCTGGCACTGGCCAACGCCGGACGGCTGGGGAAATACGGAGCGTGAGCGTTCGTACCGCCGTGAGTATAATCGACGGCTAGCATGAAACGCGCATCTTCTCCGGTCAAACCCTCGTTGCTCGTGATTCCCGCCTTGCTTTTGGCAGCGGCGGCCCTGGTGGGCGTCCGGCGTTTTTCATCGTCGGGTTCGATGCCTCAGACGGCGCTGCGCGACATCATGCCCGAAAGCGGCATTGATTTCCGCATGTTGCAACCGCCCGCCGAGAAGTTCAAGGTGAACTTGTACGATCACGGCTGCGGCGTCGCCGTGGCCGACTACGATGGCGATGGCGACGACGATGTGTTGTTTCTCAAACAACTTGGCATGAATGGCCTCTACCGCAACCGCGGCGATGGCACGTTTGACAACGTGACCCGTGAGGCCGGGCCGTTGGCGCTGATCGACCGGATTTGCGTGGGTGCGGCGTTTGGCGACTACGATAACGACGGCGACCAGGATCTGTACATCACCAGCACCCGTGGCGGCAACGCACTGTTTGAAAACCAGGGCGGCGGTCGCTTTCGCGACGTCACCAAGCGGGCCGGCGTCGGGTTGGTGGCGCATTCGCAAACGCCCGCCTTCTTCGACTACGACAACGACGGTTTTTTAGACCTGTTTGTGACCAATTCCGCTCGCTGGACCACCGCCCAATACGATGAAAAAGAGCGCTATTATCCTGGCGCGGGGTTGATCTGGACCCACGTTTTTAATCCGGATGACCGGGAATACAACGTGCTCTATCGCAACAATCGCGACGGAACCTTCACCGATGCCACCGCCAAAGCGGGATTGGCGGGAAAAGGCTGGAGCGGTGATGTGGCCGTCTTCGATTATGATGACGACGGACGGCTCGATTTGTTTGTGACCAACATGTTCGGCACCGGGCAACTATACCGCAACCAGGGCGACGGGCGATTTGAAGACGTCACGCCGCAGACCTTGGGCAAAACTTCATTGGGGGCTATCGGGGCCAAGGCGTTCGATTTCAACAACGACGGTCGGCTTGATCTGTTCATCACCGACATGCACTCGGACATGTGGATCGGGTTTGACGACGTACACCTGGTCGAGCCGCACAAAAAATTCCGCCGGGTCTCCGGCCCCGATACTGCGCCAAAGACGCGACAGCGGGCCTATATGTTGGAGTTGGAATCGCGCTTCCGCGATGAACTCGGCTTTGACGAAGACGAAGTCGTGTGCGGCAACACGTTGTTTCGCAACGAAGGGGCTGGGCGCTTTACTGAAGTTTCGGATGAGGCCAATATGGAAACCTTTTGGCCCTGGGGCATCTGCGTGGGAGATTTTGACAACGATGGCGCGGAAGACGTTTTTATCCCGTCGGGCATGGGGTATCCGTTCTTTTACTGGCCCAACAGCCTGATGATGAACCGCGGCGGAACTTTCACCGATCGGGCTGCCGAAGCGGGAATGGAGCCGCCGCGCGAGGGACCGATTCTGCCCGAGCAGATTCGTGGACGCGAGTCGCCGCGCAGTTCACGCTGTGCCGCCGCGGCCGATTTCGACGGCGACGGCAGGCTCGACTTGATGGTCAATAATTTCAACGATCGGGCATATTATTACCAAAATCATTTTGCCTCGCGGCACTATGTGGCTTTGCGGCTGCGAGGCACGCGCAGCAACCGCGACGCGATCGGCGCGGTGGCCAAGCTTTACTCAGGCGACCGCGTCATGGTGCGCCAAGTGCAATGCACGGGCGGCTATCTCTCGCAAAGCTCGAAGACACTCCATTTCGGGCTTGGGGACAATCGCCGCATCGACCGCATCGAAATCCGCTGGCCTAGCGGCGCGACCCAGTCGCTTTCGGCTCCCGCCGCCGACCGGCTGCACGAGGTTGTCGAGCCCGAGGGACCCTAAACCGGATGCTTCGTCAGCGTCGCCATGCGCACCACGTTCGTGGGACACGGAAACTCGAGTCGTACGCGAATCGTCTCAGGAAGCATCACTCGACCCGCGCGGATTGCCGCCAATCGTAGTGTCGCCGCGATGGACACCTCCGGGCGCAAGGCCCGCACTGGTCCGCCCGCCACGAGCGCGCTTGCCTGCCGGCGTACCACCGACCGCGCCACCCGCCCGGCCCGAATAGAATTCTGGGTCTTGCTCGTCCAGGCGACGATCGAAGTCGCCACTGCCGGCGGCGGCGTCGATGTCGGCGTTTTCGGGGCTGCCGTCGCCGGTGTTGGTGCCAGCCAGTCCGCCCACCGCCGAGCCACCGCCGGCGGCGCCCGCCGCGTGCGGGTCGCCCGCGCCGCTGCCCGGCGGCAGAGGCGCATCGTTGGGCGGCCGCTCGTCGGGCCGGTGCCGGGCCGAGATCGCTTCTTGTTCGAACCTGGCTTCACGCTGTTCGTCCAATCGCCGCTGCTGCGTATTCATGAAATTCATCCTCTGGATAGGTTTGCTTCGCGCCACCAGCAATGCAAACGATGTTCCAACGTCTCGCATCACACCGTCACCGGATGTCAACGAGACGACGAAAGCGACTCGGCCGGACCGAAATGGGCAACACCCCAGAGGCTGGTGTAGTCGTCGGTCCATACGGGCAGTTCGGGACGCGCGGCAAGCGGCCGCCAATCAGGATCGCCAGCCAGCCACTCCAGGTCGGAGCGTTGTCGAGCGAGCACCACCCAGTGCGAGACTTCCTTGCCGAGTTGCCACTCCGCCGGACTTCGCGTCGCCTCGTTCTGGTCTAGGCCAACCAATCCCAGTTCGCGCGCCGCATTTCCCAACACCGGGGCCAGGTCGAGGAACCGATTCGAAATATGAAATGCGACGATCCCATCGTTCGTTAATTTGCGAAAATACAGCTCGATGGCCTCTCGCGTGAGCAAATGAACGGGAATCGCATCGCCGCTAAAAGCATCGACCACCATCAGGCCGAAGTGGTAGTTCGGTTGATGCTCTAACGATAGCCGCGCATCGCCGAGAACCACGCGGCAATCGGCGCGGCTGTCGGTCAAGTATTTGAAATAGCCTGACTCGCGAGCAATCCGCTCGACGGCCGGATCGATTTCGAAGAACGTGAACTCCTGCTCCGACTGCCCATAGGCGGCGAGCGATCCGACTCCCAATCCAACGACCGCCACGGGTTGCCGGCGTGCTTTGCCCGGCCACGCTTGAAAGACTTGTCCGATGGGACCGGTCGGGTAGTAATAGAGCAGCGGAACATCGCGCAGGTCTGGGTCGTCGCTACGGCGCTGCTTGCCATGCCGAATGCGCCCATGGTTGAGATTGTAAAAGCGTTCTCTGGCATCGGACTGCACCTGCAAGACTCCGTAAAAGCTGCGTTCCCGGTAGACGAGATGGTCCACCACGTCGTCGTACCACGCCCCGGCCCAAAAGATGGCTGCGACCGACAAGCCCAGCCGTACTGGGTTGCTCGCAGTGGCCGCGCACATCGCGACCACCGCAATGACCGGCCAGGCACTGGCTTCGGGCGGCCAGCGAAAAAAAATCGTGGCCGAGGCCAAACCCACAATCAGCGGTACGATCAGATCAAACGCCACGTTCCGAGCCAGGCGCTCTCGGTGCGTTTGCAGCCGAGCCCAATGCGGCAAGCGTGGCACGCGCCTGGCAAACAGGGGCGGTGACAGCATGCAAGCAAGGGCCAAGCCTAACGGATACTCAAACATCGAATGAAACATGGCGGGCGCCACCAGGGCGTTGAAAACCCCGCCCATGACCCCGCCCAGCGACATCCAGAAATAGAACTCGGTGAGGAATTCGGGGGAAGGGCGTGTGCGCGCCAGTTCGCCATGGCAGACCATTGCCGCCACGAAGAAAACCTGCAAGTGAACCGCCACCAAGAAGCCCATCGGATAGTTCGTGCCCGCATGCTCAGTGAACACAACATAGGCCTGCGCCAGGATCGTGGCCGGTAGGAGGTAGTTCATCGTTTGGTGAATCGCCCGTGGCAAGCGCGCGAAGACCAAGATAAAGGTCAACAGATACAGCGCCAGCGGCGCGACCCACATCAGCGGCACCGGCGAGACATCGGTCGAAAGGTAGGCGGTCACCGACAGCAACAGGCTGGAAGGTACGAATGCCAGCGCGACCCAGCGAGTGCGGGTTGGGGCGTTTGGGCCGTCGGCGGCACGGTGCGACATTGGCGGCGTGGGGGCGACCAATGCTCGCGCTCGCCAATAGAGTGCGGCACATGCCGCAATCAGACCGCACAACAGCGCATATCCAGCCGCCCACGCACGACTTTGCAAGGTCAGCGGCAAATTCGGCTCGATCAACGTGGGATAGGCTAACAGACCGATCATGCTTCCCGCGTTGCTGGCGGCGTAAAGAAAATAAGGGTCTTGCGCTTGGCGATGGCCCGACCCAGCGAACCATTTTTGCAGCAAGGGAGCCGTCGCCGAAACT
>DASVHB010000374.1:0-10117 GCA_036379195.1 Pirellulales bacterium | reverse complement strand
GCCCACCCGGGCGGGCGGATACTCGCGCCATCGCCACGCTGCCGCGTCGGGCAGCAGCGCGAAATCGAACCGCTCGTCAGCTTCCACGACAAACCGGCTTTCCGCAGGCGCGGCGGACCAGAGCTGCTCGATCAGGGCCAGCATTTCCTCGCGGCGGCTGACGAAGAGATCGTAAGGCGGCGAACAGAAAACGAGCCACGGCCGATCGCCGGCGGGAAAAGACGCGCCGCGGCGAAACCAGAGCAGCGTATCGGCGGCCACGACCTGGCAGGCAGATTCGACGCCCAACGCGGCCGCGCTGCGGCGAATGCGATCGGCGGTGGGAAAATGTTGCTCGATGAACCAGGCATCGAACGCACCCCGGCTGAGCGCCTCGAAACCAAGCGCGCCCGTTCCGGCGAAAAGATCAATCGCCCGCGCGCCGCCGACATCGCCCAATAGATTGAAGACCGCCTCGCGGACGCGGTCTTTCATGGGCCGCGTGCGTTCGTCGCTGTTGTACTCGAGCTTGCGGCCCCGCAACGTGCCGCCGATAATCCGCACGCTGCCCGGACCGGTCGGCAGCTCGGGGCGGCCCGAGCGGCGGCCCGGCGATGCGCCGCCGGCGTGCGATTCGGTTCGAGGCTTGGATCGGCGCGTCACGCAACCCAACGTAGCAGGAAAGCCGCCATGCCGAAAGCCGGCGTCTCTTCGCAGTCGGCCTGCTCTATGCTAAATTCAGCGGTGCATTGCACACCGGCGCCTCCACCAGAAAGAAAATCATGGTCCGATTGGGATTGATCATCGTTGTCTCGCTATTATTCATCTCGCGTTCCTTCGCCCAAGAGGCGGCGAAAAAGCCTGGCGGTACGAAAGCCAAGGCCGCCGTGCTTCCGATCGACCCGAGCCAGGCCGCCAAGGATTACGACAGCGCATTTGCCGAGTGGAAAGAAATGCTCGCTAAATTGCGCGATCTGCGCTTGCAGTGGGCCACCATGCGGCGTGCCGACCGCAAGCCGATCGAACAACAATATCAGGATCTCGTTACGAAAGCCGAGGGTCTGGAAGCGACGATGATTGCCGCCGCCGAGGCCGCCGTGGCAAGCGAGTCGAACAAGAAAGCCGAGGCTGGCAAGTTCCTGGCCGAGCAACTGAAGTACGAGGTCGAACGCGACAACTACGAGCCGGCCTTTGCCATCGCCCAGGCGCTGATCGAGCATGGTTACGATAATCCGCGGGTTTACAACTACGGCGGGCTGGCGGCCGCCTGCACCAGCCATTTCGACGAGGCCCAGCAGTGGCTGAAAGAAGGCGACAAGCACTCGGTGCTCGACGTCACGCAAAAACAGTATTTGCAGCACATGGGCGAGTATCAGGAGCTTTGGCGGCAGGAGCAAAAGCTGCGCGAGGCCGAGGCGCAGGCCGACGATTTGCCGCGCGTGTTGTTGAAGACTAGCAAAGGCGATTTGGTGATCGAGCTGTTCGAGAACGAGGCGCCCAACACCGTGGCGAACTTTTTGACGCTCGCAGACAAGGGCTATTTCGACGGCACCGAGTTTCACCGCGTCCTGCCGCACTTCATGGCGCAAGGGGGAGATCCGAAAAACGACGGCACGGGCGGGCCGGGCTATACCATTCCCGACGAGCAAACGCTACCCAACCACCGCAATCACTTCCGCGGCAGCCTGAGCATGGCCAACACGGGGCGACCCAACAGCGGCGGTTCGCAGTTCTTTTTGATGTTTCGCCCGTCGGGACCGGCGGCGGGCTACGACCTGAACGGCAAGCACGCGGTGTTTGGACGGGTGATCGAGGGGTTCGACGTGCTGGCCAAGATCCAGCGCAATCGTGACGAGAACGATCAGCCCACTCCCGACAAGTCAGACAAGATCATCAGCGCCAAGGTGCTTCGCAAGCGCCCGCACGAATACGCGGTGAAAAAGATCGGCGGGCCGGACGAAAAGGCCGACAAAACCGAGAAAGACGGCGACGACGAGAAATAGTCAGCGGTTTCGCCACAGCAGCCGATCGGAGATCTGCAGCGTTTGCTGCATGGCGGCGATGTCGGACTTGAAGCGGCCGGCGTCGAGCGGGTAGCCGGCGGTGGGACGCAGCTCGGGCAGGTGGCGCCGCCAGTATTGGTTGAAGGCCAGCATCGCCAACTCGCGCAGGTATTTTGAGGCCATCGAGGCCAACGCGCAGGGCAGATAACGCTCGGCGTTCACGCGAAAGACGACTTGGGTGCGGCGGCTTGCCGGTCCCCAGCGATAGATGCTCTCTTTCGGCCCCTCGCCATAAACCTCGACGAGGTGCTCGGTGACGTGCCGCTGCAAGAGAGGCTGATAAAAGTTCCGCCCGCCGTGCTTGTCGCAGATGACCGCCACCGGCTCGTCGCCCAAGGCCGTGAGCACTTCGGAGAGCAACTCCAGCGTGAGCATCGACAAGGCGGTGCTTTTGTTGTGCTGGTCGGTGACGTCGTTCCAGCGATCGGGAAAGACGGCGCGGCTGCGCACGGCCAACAGGCACACGCCCGACTGCGTGGCTTCGGCCTGCAAACGAGCGGCCAGCCTTTCGACGCGGCGGCGGTCGGCCTCCAGCGGCAAGGGGCGATCGAAGTCGACGTGCCAGGGCTGCCGGTCGAGCGTGCGCGCGGCTTCCGGATCGAGATGCTGCCAGGCTTCGCGCCACGACTGCGGGCTGATGCCAGCCAGTGCGAGGGCCGCCAGCAGGCCGAGCTCAAGATCGTTCAAACCGCCGGGCGGTTTATACAACGCCTTGGAGTCGGCCAGCACTACCCGCCGCGGCGGGCGCCGGCTGGCAGAACGCGGCGCAGCGGCGGCCGTCGCGGCCTTGGCGAGCGGCTTGCGCACCGCGGGCGCGCGAGCCACTGCCTTGCGCAACAACTGATAGAGATCGACGTGTTGAGGGTCGCCCGGCACCGACCAGACCGTGGCCGAGATCACCAGCGGCCCCAGGTTGGGAGCATAGCCCGCTTCGTCCGTGCCAATGAGATAACCCACGTGTCGTCCTTGAACAATAGCCGCAACGAAACGGTGAGAAGCCCCAACCAGGCATGGTAGCCCGACGCATTAGCGAGGGAAAGTCGGTCCACGACCCAGTAGTGTCTCAAAGTTGAGTTGGTCGTCCTCACCAACCCGAAGCGTCAGCGAGGAAATGCCCGTTTTGCCTCGCTTACGCTTCGGGTTGGTGTCAAATCGCCGTCGACCAACTCAACTTTGCGACCCGACCCACGACCCTCGCTTACGCGTCGGGCTTCCACGGGCTGATGAATAACCCGGGATAGCGGAGGAGGCAGGACGACGTCCAACAGCAACTCACGGAACGGCACGGCGTCCGTTGCCTACAGATTAGCGGCGGTCAGTCGAAGATCAAGTACCCAAAACCTTCGGGCACAATGGTGGCGTCGGCGGGTGTGGTCCACGATTGAAAACCGCCGCCAGGCAGAGTGCGCTGAACGCCCGCAGCCCAGACGTGCTTGGGCCGCGGCGGATCGCTGGTGAGTTCGACCAAGGGAATGGCCGCTTCGACGGTCCAGCTTTTCTCATTGTCGCCAGCGGCCACGAACCAGGTCGGGTTCCACGAGGCGTCGTCCCAGCAGGCGTCGGCGGTCCAGCCGCGATGATCGATGGTGAGCCGGAAATACGTGGCCCAGTCGCGATCGAGATCGATGAAGAAATCGACGCGGTCATGTTCCGACACATCGGCGTCGCGGGGGCGCGGACCCTCGGCGTGAGAATAATTTTCGCTTGGCGATTTTTGACACTCGACCGCCAGGTACAAGAATTCGCCATCGTAGCCAATGCGGGCCGAGGTCGCCGGCTCACCATCGGCCGCCGGGCCGTGCAGGGCCACCGGCTGGGCGCGCTTCCAAAGATCGTCGTTCAGTTGGCCATCGAGGCGCGGCTTCGGCCCGCTGGCCGCGCGTAGAATTGCCTTGGGTGGCAAATCTTGCGGCTCGTTGAGCCAGTGCTCGCCGGCGGCGCACGCCCACCAGGCGTCTTTGCCGCGGGTCCGTGCAGTTTCCAAGTAATAACGCTCGGCCTGGCGCGGCAGGCCTTGCTTACGAAAAGCCGCGGCCAACGGAAACCGCACGGTCGGCTCGGCGAAGGTCGCCGGGCTGCGCTGCTCGAGCACCTTGCCCAGGGCCGCGGCCCGCTCGGGCCAATGTTGTTCGAGCGTGTCATCGACGGTAAACACGTGGCCCTGAGCGACGGTCCGACCGCCTTCGGATGGGCCTTGGGCGGGCAGCACCTGTCCGAGCATGCCAGGCGGCGGCACGATCGAGAGATGCCCGGCCAACTGGGCGGCGGCTGTTCGCTGGCCTTTGATGCGCGAAGCGCGTTCAGCGCGCCAGGCTGCTTCGCCGCTCGACCAATAGTGGACCAGCCAGACCAGCGCGGCCTCGGTCAGCGGATGATCGGGATAGCGACCGGCCAGCACCTCAAAGGTTTCGGCGGCCAGCGACCAGCGTCCGGCATGGCGAAAGCGCTCGGCGAGCTGGTAGACCACGTTGCCCGCTGTGGCATCGTCGAGGCCGGAGGTGAGATCGCCGATCTGCGCTAAAAAGCGCGAAGCGTCGAAATCGTTCTGCTCCGACCGGGCGATGACGGCCTGCATGTTGCGATGTTTCTGAGCGATCCGCCGCATGACGTCGATGCCTTGCGAAGAGAACTCGGCGAGCATGCGACGCGCATCGCCGCCCGGATGTAGTACAATGCCGCTGAAGAAATCGTGTTCGCCCGCGTGTTGCGGCAGCTTGTCAACATAGAGTCGGAAACCCAGGTTCGTGGGCGAAGGCTGGTAGCGGTCGGCGATCAACCCGCGCGGCCCCGCGACATGGTCGGCCAGCGAATAGCCCAACCGCGAGGCCAATTGAGCGGTGGTGAGATTGACATCGCCCAGTTGGCCGGCAGGCAAGCTGCCAAGCACTTTGCGCACCTGCCACGGCTCGAGGCCCATCGCGGCGAATTCCGGGTAGCAGGTGGCGTCGGCGGCTTGCTCGACACACTCCAACACGACTTGATTGATCACATGTGCCAGCGGATCGTCTCCGTGCGGGCTGGCGGCATGGGTGACCACCAGGTCGGGCCGCCAACAGCGGATTTGCCGCACCAGGTGGGCTTTGAGCCGTTCGAGGCCCTTGCCGTCGTTGGCCCGGTCCCAGGCTTCGATCATCCGCTCGGCCGACAGCGCGGCGCCCGTCGGGGGAAGCGGAAACTGCCAGGCCGTTTGCGCCGCGCTGGCGCCGGCGTCGATCATCGCCGCGCGGGCGCGCTCGTCATGGGTCGGCTGGTCGCTCGCGCCCGGCTGTTCGTCGGGCCGATGAATGATTTCGACCGCTGTCAGATAGCCGTCGTTTGCCGCGAGCCGCGCCAGCGCTTCGAGCGGAACCGATTGCGGCTGGCTGTAAATGGCCAGCAAGGCGGCCCGCGTGCCGCCGGTGCGTTGCCGTTGCCAGGTGCGTCCACCATCGTGGGTCGAAAGAATGGCGCCAAGCGCTCCGACGGCCCAGCCGTGTAGATTATCGACAAACGAAAGGGCGTAAATGGGCGCGTGCTGCCCGGTGTCGAATGTTTGCCAGGTGCGGCCGTTGTCATCGCTGGTCAATACTTTCGTGCCGGGCGTGCCGGCAATCCAGACGCGCTCGCCGCGAACATCGAGTGCGTGCCAATCGAAATCGGCGCCCTTGGGCGCGGCGGTATCGCCTTCGGGCAGTTGCCAACTGGCGCCCAAGTCGGAGGTGGTCAGCACCAGCCCGCCATCGCCGACCAGCCAACCTTGGGTTGAGCCAATGAGTTTCATTCGGTTCAGCCTGCGAAGCCCAACCGGAGGCGTGCGCGAGGCCTGCAAGCCCTGCCGCCGCACCGCCGCCAATTTGCCAAACCGATCGGCCAGGGCGCCGGTGTGGCCGTCGATAAAATCGCCGGTCTGCCAGCCGGGACTACTGACGCCGGCCATCGGACTCCAAGTGCGCGCGGCGTTGTCGGTCGCGAAGACGGCGCTAGGGAACAAGGCCGACGTTTCGCCAAAGGCCCAGCCAACCGAGCCGTTGAAAAACTTGACGCTTCGCAAACCCGGTAACATCAGCCCTTTGTCTTGGGCCCAGCTTCGGCCGCCGTCGCGGGTGCGCAGCAGCACTCCGCGACTGGTGTGTGTATAAGGATGAAACCGCCCGCCTGCCGCCCAGCCGTTTTCGGCGTCGAGGAATTGAACGCTCGCCAAGCGGCAGGCGACTCCGCTGTTCTGCAATCGCCAATGCTCGCCTCCGTCGGTCGTGTTCCAAATGGCGCCGCGGTCGCCCACCGCCCAACCGCGCTGGGCATCGAAGAAGAAGACGTCGGTCAACTCGGCGTCCTCCTGCATGGGCCGAAGGTAGGCCGGCAGTCGCTTTGGCGCGACGTCGGCGGCATTGGAAGGGACGGAAACCAAGGCGAAGACGAGCGCCAGACTGGCAGAGTTCCGTCCGTGCGTAGACATAGTGTGTTCCTTCACTCTCTGGGCGTCCGATACCCGTGCGTTTGCGGAGTATAATCGCGGCGGGTAAGGTACACCTAGAGCGGATTGCTCGGCAGAAATGCCGTCGTGCCAAGGGATTCGCAGATGAATGATCCGGGAAAGAGCGATCAGCCGGCCGCAGATGACCAAGACAGCCGGGGCATCGCCTAGCCCGGATGATTCATCAGCCCACACTAACCCGAAGCGCAAGCGAGGCCGCCAATGAATTTGCCTCGCTTGCGCTTCGGGTTGTTGTACGACCACCGTGGGAGGCATACTACGGGGCTGATGAATAATCCGGCCAAGGCTCTGCCCCAGCCACCGGCGTCGGTCGCCGAAAACCCTTTTGAAGTAGACGCGTCAACGGCATGTCTCATCAACCAGCAGATTCCGACATCGCAGCGCGGCGGTCGATCACCGTGCCCAAATTCGTCGGCTTCAAAGCCGCGGGGCATAAAATCAGTATGCTCACCGCCTACGATTACACGTTGGCCAGCCTGCTCGATTCGATCGGCATCGAAGGTATTTTAGTCGGTGACAGCATGTCGATGGTCGTGCAAGGGCATTCCACCACGCTGCCCGTTACGCTCGACGAAATCATCTATCACGCCGAAATGGTGGGCCGCGCCGTGCGGCATGCCTTGGTGGTAGTCGATATGCCTTTTCCCGCCGGGCATCTGGGCGCCCACGAAGCCGTCGCCAGCGCGGGCAGAATTCTCAAAGAAACACGCTGCCAGGCCGTTAAGCTCGAAGGCGGCGCCGAGCAAGCGGGCGTGATCGCGGCCCTGGTGGCGGCGGGCATTCCGGTGATGGCGCACTGCGGATTACGACCGCAGAGCGTACACGTGCTCGGTGGCTACAAAGTGCAACGCGAGCGAGAGAGGCTGCTGGCCGATGCGCGGGCCGCCGCGGCGGCGGGCGCGTTTTCAATTGTGCTGGAGTGCATTCCCGCCGATCTGGCAAACGAGATCACCGCCGCCGTGCCCGTGCCCACCATTGGCATCGGAGCGGGCGCCGGCTGCGATGGGCAGGTGCTCGTGAGCCACGACATGCTCGGCTTGACCGAAGGCCACGTGCCGCGGTTCGTTAAGACCTATGCGAACCTGAGAGAAACCATCGGCGACGCCGTCGCCAAATATCGCGACGACGTGCGAGCGGCCAGGTTTCCCGATGAGCACACAACGTTCCACTGAGTCGAATGAGACCCAGCGCCGAACGAGACTCAGCGCCGAAAGAGACCAGCGCCCGAACGAGCTCAGCTATCCCCATTTTGCGGCCGGGCTTGCGTCGATGAAAGTGGTTCGACGCGTGTGACGTGCCACAGATCTACCCGCACGGCACGCTCGTAGAATGTCCGGCCTGGATCGCCGGTCAATCCGACCATCGCGCTTCGCTGGCCGATCCAGAGCAAGTCGGGATGTCGAATCTCGTATCCGGCGCCGTCGGTCATTACCAGTCGGAACGGTTCAAACGGCTGCTGTCGCAGAATATCGCGTAGTTCCTCTGGCGCCATAAAAGAGGTCCGCCAAAAATCATGCGGCAAGCAACTGACCTATTGGTAGCTTAGTGAAGCGGTCCGCGAAAAACAACCGTTTGCTTACCGCACCGTCGGCGAATTCACGTCGGGATTCAGCGTGCTTGTACCGCGGCCATAGCGCTCGGTCGACGCCGGAGCCGTGCTGCCTGCCGCGCTCATTCCCGTGCTGGGATAGCGCGCCTGTGAATAAGCCGCGCCGCTGGCGGATGAGCCTGCTCCGCCCCAGCCGCTGCCTGCCGCCGCGCCGCCGGCAGCCGCACCGCTCGACGGCGAATAGTCGCTGGTGCTGCCGGGACGATAGTGTGGATCTTGCTGCGCTACGCCGGTGTCGCCATACGGATTGCTCGAGCTCTGGTAGGGCGATGCGGCGGGCTGGCTGTTATAGCCGCCGGCAGCGGGCTGTTGATAACTTGGGTCGGCCGTGGCCGCGCCACCCTGCGGAGCGCCCCAGGCCGCACCCTGTCCCGCACCCTGTCCCGCGCCCTGACCGGCCTGGTTGTATTGGCTGCCGTCGGGCGTGCCGTAATTGCCGCCGGTGCCATAGGGCGAATCGGCGCTATAGCCTCCACCGGCGCGTGAATCTGCGGTATAGCTGGCTCCGCCATTGGCCCCATAAGGGCTAGCCGCCGGCTGCTGATAGGCGCCGCCCGCTGCCGAGTAGGGCTGCTGAGTCGCGTAGCCCTGCTGATTGCCGTAGGGCTGTTGACCCGCATAGTTTTGAGCTGCGTAGCCGGTTTGTCCGCCTTGATAATCGGCGTAGCCCTGACCAGCAGGCGCGCTCGCGGCGTAAGGGTTGCCCGCCGCATAGGGATCGGTGGCAGCTCCGCCCGCCTGGCCGTAAGCGTCGTAGCCAGCCGATTGCGAGTTGGCGGCCATCGCGCCGCCCTGGCCATACGGATCTTGCGCGGTGTTATAGCCGTTGGCCGCCGGCTGGTTATAACCGGCGGGCGCCGCGGGAGTGCCGCCCTGGGGCGGATAGCCCGGAGCGGGGTACTGATTTGCGGTTTGATCGCCGTAGCCGCCGGTCGACTGCGCATAAGGAGGAAGCTGCGGCGCGGCCTGCGACGACTGCGAATACGTGGGTCGCCGCCCGGGCCACCACGACGGGCGTGAACCCGCGCACCCTACCGAACCAGCCACACAAAATGTGACGACCGCCCACCTTGCTAAAGAGGCATGCATCGCTGACGCGCCCTTCGGGAATATGCCTGTCAGAGAAGCGCCGGCGGCACGAACGTTTCGTGGCGTTCGCCTCGGTCTTCTTCCCTGAAGACGGGGGACTTGGGGATTTGCTCTTCGACGGCGGCGCGAAGCCATGCCTGGCTTGTCCGCGGTCATGTCCTAAGACTGGTATTTCGGAATTGCAGCGGGATTTCTTTACCCAGGCCGGAAACTTTGCGCACGCGGCGCGTTCGGTATCGGCCCACGAGCGTGGCCCGCCGACGCTCGGATGCGCGGGGCGGATTATAGAGTGCCTCGGCGGCCGGTCAACGGCAGTATTTTCAAACGGGGCGAGTGGCGAGGGACGAGTGAAGAGTGCCGGTATCAGATCATCGCGGGGTATCGGCTGCCAGCCGCAACCGATCGACCAGCGCCAGCGCCTCGTCGAGCGTCGATATCTGGTGCTCTAATTGCGCGTCGCGCACATGGTCGAGCAGCGCCTTATATGCCTTTCCGGGCGGAATGCCATGCCGTTTCAGGTCGTCGCCGGTCATCAGGGGCGGCGGATTCCATTCGGCTTCGGGCAAGGCCAGCTTCTGGCGGCAGTATTGAAGGTGTGAAGTTTCATGTTGGGCAGCCGACGCAATCGCCGCATGCAATGCCAGCAGTTCTTCAATACAGGGCGTGATCAACAGTCGCTGCAGCCGCGGCCACGGCATGGTCCTGGCCGAGATCAGTGCGCGATGGTGTTCGGCCAACCAGGCGGCCTGCTCGGTCTCTTTGTTCGACAACCGCCAACGATCTCCGACCTGGCGCACGGTCGTGGCGGCGTGCTCTGCGCCTTCCCCATGCGAAGCCTCGTCGGGCCGCCAACCTGTGGCGTGCAACAAGGCCGCCATAGCCAGCGAAAAGCTGGGGCCATCG
>DASVHB010000373.1:0-9705 GCA_036379195.1 Pirellulales bacterium | reverse complement strand
TGTTTCGGGTACGGTGGCCGACCGGCCGCTCGTCGCCCGGCTGGTTGCCGAAGTCGACGAAGTCTATCACCTGGCGGCGGCGGTGGGCGTGCAGCTCATTGCCAGCAATCCGATTCGCACGATCGAAACCAACATTTATCCCACCGAGTTGCTGTTGGCCGAGCTGCGTCGCCAACAACAACAGGGCCGGCAGGTCAAGCTGTTTCTGGCCAGCACCAGCGAGGTCTACGGCAAAAACCCCAAACCGCGCTGGACCGAGGAAGACGACCTGGTGTTCGGCCCCACCACACGGGCCCGCTGGTCGTATGGCGTGTCGAAGGCGATCGACGAGTTTTTGGCCCTGGCCCATTGGCGCGAGCACAAACTGCCGGTGGTGGTAGCGCGTTTTTTCAATGTGGTCGGCCCGCGCCAGACCGGCAGCTATGGCATGGTGCTGCCGAGGTTTGTCGACGCCGCGTTGGCCGGCCGCCCCTTATTGGTCCACGACGACGGCCGGCAGGTGCGCTGCTTTGGCCACGTGGCCGACGTGGTTCGTGCGGTGCTCGACCTGATGGCCACGCCCGCCGCCGCCGGACGCGTATTCAACATCGGCAGCGACCAGCCGGTGACGATTCTGGAGCTGGCCCAGCGGGTGATCGCGGTCGTGAATCCCGGGCTGAAGATCGAGTTTCAGAGTTACGCCCAGGCGTATTCCGCCGATTTTGAAGATGTGCGCAGCCGTGTGCCCGATTTGACGCGGCTGCGCCAGACGATCTGCTTTGAACCGCGGCATACGCTCGACGACGCGATCCGCGAAGTGGTCGCCTGGAAGCGGGCCATCAGCGACTAGTGCTTTGTCCAGCTAGCCGCGCCCGCCTGATTGCAAGAAATCTCAGACACGCCATAATGGTCGGGGGCCGATTATTCCGTCCGTGAAACAGCGTGGCTAGGATGGCGCAAGTCTTTCACCCCAGCATGAACACGTTTGCCAAAGTCACCATCTTTGGCGCTGTGTTTATTCTTGCCGCCCTGGGCTTTCTGGCCGATCGCATCGAACGCTCGCCCTACGTCACCGAAGTCGACGTCGTGCGCGATCAGCCGGTGCCGTTCAGCCACGAGCACCACGTGAGCGGCCTGGGCATCGACTGCCGTTATTGCCACACGTCGGTCGAGAAATCGGCCTTCGCCGGCCTGCCGGCCACCGAAATCTGCATGAGCTGCCACTCGCAAATCTGGAAAGACAGCCCCATGCTGGAGCCGGTCCGCGAGAGCTACCGCACGGGCATGCCGCTGCGTTGGACGCGCGTACACGACCTGCCCGACTTTGTGTATTTCAACCACAGCATTCACATCGCCAAGGGAGTCGGCTGCGAAAGCTGCCACGGGCGGGTCGACCGCATGCCGCTGATGCGCCGGGCGGCCTCGCTCGAAATGGCCTGGTGTATCGACTGCCATGAGCATCCGCAGTCGGCCATCCGTCCGCTCGACCAGGTGTTTCATTTTGGCGCCGAGGCGCGAGCGGCGCCCGACGATGGATCGCCACGCTCGGGCACGCTGGAGTTGATGCAAGCACACGGCGTGAAGACCGGCCAACTGCTCGATTGCTGGACGTGTCACCGATGATTTGGTCACCGATGATTTGGTCACCGATGATTGGCCCTACCAATTGCGGGCAAACATGCCGGAACTGCCTGAAGTCGAAACGATGCGCCGCGGTCTGACGCCGGTGCTCGGCAGCCGAGTCGCCGAGGTCGTCCGCCCGCCGTGCCGCTTGCGGCCCATTGAGATTGCGCCGCGACTGACCTCGTTCCGCCGCCGCGTGATGGGCCGGACGATAGCGAAGCTCGATCGCGTCGGCAAGCGGGTGGTGATCGAACTGGCTCCGAACGTCAAAGCCCAACGCGATTTGATTGTCATCGAACCGCGGATGACCGGGCTGGTATTGCTGGCCGAGCCGCCCGACCGCGATCATTTGCGGCTCGGTCTGCGGCTGGAAGGTGGTCCCGCGCCGGAACTGTGGTTCTGGGACCGCCGCGGGCTGGGTTCGGTGCGGCTCGTTTCGGCAGACGAGTTCGCCGCGCGCTATGGCCTCGACCGCGTGGGACCCGACGCTTTGCGTATCTCCGCCGAAGACCTGGAGTCGCGTCTGGCTGCCAGCCGCCGCGAAATCAAGGTGGCGCTGCTCGACCAGCGCGCGGTGGCCGGCATTGGCAACCTGTATGCCTCGGAGATATTACATTTGGCGGGCGTGCATCCGCGCCGGCGCTGCGACCAACTGCGGCCAGCCGAGTGGCGCGCCATCCACGCCGCCACTCGCGAGGTGCTCGAACTGGCGATTCGCTACGAGGGGTCCACCTTGGGCGACGGCACCTACCGCAATGCTCTGAACGAAGCCGGCAACTATCAGAACCATCACCGAGTTTACGACCGTGCCCAGAAGCCCTGCACCCGTTGCCCGAGTTCGGTGATTGAGCGCTTCGTGCAGGCCCAGCGATCGACCTTCTATTGCCCCGGCTGCCAGCCGCTGCGGCGGCGGGCGGCGAAATAGAAATAGAGGTTGAGCCCGAATGGCAGCTCGAGTCGTCCGGTAAAACCGCGGCGATTGCATCTCGGGCCGGCGTGGGTTCTAATAATCCTGCGCGATTGCCGGGAATCGCCGCCCGACCAATACTTTCGCCGGTTCGATCGGCGGTCATGATTTCTGCTGAAGGAGAACTTGCCATGCAGCGCTCGTCACGTGCTTGTCCCGACTGTGAATCGACGTTCCCCGCAACTACCGCCCGCCGCGCGGTCGATCGCCGCGAGTTTTTGAAGGCGGCGGGGGCCGCTTCGGCCGTGGTCGCCGTCGGCTCTTTGCCCAACTGGGCCCAAGCGGCAGATGCCCCCGCGGCGACGGCTGCTCCCGAGTCGCTGGTCCAGGTGCTGTACGACACGCTCACGCCCGAACAACGCAAGACCGTGTGCTTTGCCTGGGACTATCAAGACCCGCAGCGAGGTCTGCTGCGCAGCCGCGTGGCGAACAACTGGCACGTGACCGAGCCGGACATTCTCAGCGATTTTTACACCGCCGATCAACAGGCGATTATCCGCGATGTTTTTGAAGCGATCATTCAGCCCGATTGGCATAAACGCATCTACAAGCAATTGGACGACGACGCCGGCGGCTTCGGCACCGATCAGAACATCGCCATCTTCGGCACGCCGGGCGATGGCAAATTCGAGTTGGTGATGACCGGTCGGCACATGACGCTGCGGTGCGACGGCAATTCGTCTGACCACGTGGCGTTTGGCGGGCCGATCTTTTATGGGCATGCCGCCACGGGCTTCAACGAACCGGCCAACCACGAAGGCAATGTCTTTTGGCCGCAGGCGGTCGAGGCCAATAAGCTCTACACCATGCTCGACGGCAAGCAGCAAAAAATTGCCCTGGTCGAGAAGTTGCCGGAAGAAGAAAAAGTGGGCTTCCGCGGCGCCGCCGGCCCGTTGCCCGGCATTCCGCTCACCGAAATGTCGAGCGACCAAAAAGAGCAGGTGCAGAAGGTGCTGCAAAAGTTGCTTGAGCCGTATCGCCAGAGCGATCAGAACGAAGTGGCCGCCTGCCTCAAAGCCCAGGGCGGGCTCGATCGCTGCTCGCTGGCCTTTTACAAGGAAGGCGATATCGGCGACGACCAGGTGTGGGACTGCTGGCGGCTTGAAGGACCGGCCTTTGTCTGGTACTTTCGCGGCACGCCGCATGTCCACGTGTGGGTGAACGTAGCCGACGATCCGTCGGTGGTCACCAATTCATGATTTGCCGCCGATGGGGCGAATTCCGCATCCGGCGCCCCTACAACCGTTAGAAACCGCGCGTCGGGCTTGCCCGGCAAGATGACGCAACCTATGGATTGCTGTACCGGTGCGCGGCTGCGGCGTGCGCTGCCGGCCTGGCCGGCACCGGGTCTGGCTAGTTTCCGATTCCATACGGGTTGCGGCGAATGGCGGTTCCACGCGACGACGATGTGGCCTTTTATAAAGAGGTGCACCGGTTGCTGCGCGCTCGTCAGCGTGGCGACAACCGCCGCAATCGCGATCGCAAAACCTATCAATGCGTTCAGCGCTTGGCGCCGCTGGTCACCGACCGAATGCCGCCGTTGTCGGATTTCGCCGAGGTGAAGTGTCAGGACTTGTCTCCTGGCGGCTTCTCGTTTCTTTGCGCGGCGCCGCCCGAACAAGAGACCTACGTGGTCGAACTGGGCAAGCCTCCCGTGTTGATCTATGTCACCGCCCGAGTCGTGCACGTTTCTGAATTGCGCATCGGCGCGCAGGTGCAATTCCTGGTCGGCTGCCGCTTCACGGGCCGACTGACGCCGGGTGAATCGCCGCCGCCGAGCAGCACGCTAGCCGAGTATGCTCAGCGACGCGGAGAGAAGCCGACGCGGAGGCGCGGCGAGGGGCGAAGAAAGGGCGATCGGCCGGCGGGCGAATAATATCGGGCGGCTCCTCCGTCCTATTTGCCGCAGTAGTCGATGGCACGCGCGATTTCGCTTTTCAGGTCCTGCCGGCGGACGATGCGGTCGATAAAGCCGTGCTCCAACAGAAATTCGCTGGTCTGAAAGCCTTTGGGCAGTTCGGTGCCGATGGTGGCCTTAATGGTGCGCGGGCCGGCAAAACCGATCAGCGCCTTTGGCTCGGCGATCACCAGATCTCCCAGCAAGGCGAAGCTGACCGCCACACCGCCCATCGTCGGGTTGGTGAGCACCGAAATGTAGAGACCTCCGGCCTGGTCGTAGCGGGCCAGGGCCGCCGACACCTTGGCCATTTGCATCAAAGACAAGATGCCTTCGTGCATGCGAGCGCCGCCGCCCGACCCACTGACGATAATCAGCGGCAGTTGCTGCTGCGTGGCCCGTTCGACGAGCCGGGTCAGTTTTTCGCCGACCACCGAACCCATGCTGCCCATGATGAACGCCGAATCGGTCACGCCTACGGCCACGCGGCGAGCGCGAATCATGCCGCTGCCCGTCACCGCGGCATCGCGCAGCCCGGTGCGGGCTTGTTCGTCCTTGAGCCGCTCGGCATAGGGCTTTTTGTCGGCAAATTGCAGTGGATCGGTCGGTTCGAGATGGGCTTCCCATTCTTCAAAGGTGCCGTCGTCGAGTAATTGGCAGATGCGCTGCTGGGCCGAGACATACCAGTGGTAATCGCACTCGGGACAGACCCCCAGCCGTTTTTCGGCCTCTTGCCGGTAGATCATGCCCTGGCAGCCAGGGCAGCGACGCCACAGCCCTTCGGGCACGCCACGCTTGGGGCGACGGCTCATCGGTGCGGCTGCCTCAGGTCTTTCGGTGGTTGCCATGAAATTGGAATTAGCTGCTATGAGCCAAACTCCGCGGTTCGACATCGATTGCTTCCCAGGTGCCATGCTCGGCCCCGGCCCGCCAAAGATCGCCTACCTCGCTTTGGTCCAGCGAGGCACGCACCAGGCTGGCCAGCGGCTCGGGCACCACCAGGCCGACCACGCCGCCCTTGTGTTTTTTGAACAGTTTGACCAGCACTGCCCAGACGCGTTTCTGGGCATCGCCCAACATTTCGCCCCCGGGCGGGCAGACGCTTTCGGGCTGCTCCTGCCACTGTCGATACACCTTGGGCTGCTTGCGCTTTACTTCGTCGACCAACATGCCTTGCCAAAGTCCGTGGTCCAAATTCTGCATGTTGTCGAGGCGTTTCGTCTTGGTGCCCAAGACCGCGGCCACGGCGGCAGCCGTCTGCAAAGCGTGCTCGCAATCGGACGAATAAATGATTTCCAGACCCATTTCGCGTAGTTCGCCAGCAATCCGGCTGGCTTCGCCGGCGCCCTCCTCGTTGAGCGGCATGTCCAGCACCCCTTGGATGCGCCCCTGCCGGTCGTATTCGGTGGCGCCTGGACGAATTAAGACGATGCGAATCATCGACTGAGCTTGTCAGCCTCCTCGGTGTTGGTGAGCCAGCGCCGTTAACTGCCCCAGCGCGGCCTGATAATCATGATGTTTGAAAATGCCAGAACCAATTACCAGCAGTTGCGCCCCGGCGGCCACACTGTCGGGCACCGTAGTCTGATTGACGCCCCCGTCGATTTCCAGCAGCACGTCGGGACCGGCCATCTGCCGCACGGCCCGCAGTTTATCGAGCGCGACGCGGTCGAACTTCTGCCCGCCGAAACCCGGCATGACGCTCATCACCAGTACCTGATCGCACACATCGAGGCAATCGCGAAGCGCGTCGACCGGTGTGGGAGGATTGATGGCCAAACCGGCCACGGCCCCCAAACCACGGATTTTTTCCAGCAGCGGTCGCGGTTTGTCGGTCGCCTCGGCGTGGACGATCAGCGACGAAGCCCCCGCCTGGTAATACTGCTCGACGTAATCGCCCGGGTTGGAAATCATCAGGTGTGCTTCCAGCGGCAGGCGAGTCATACCGGCGAATGCCTCGACGAGCGTCAGGCCGTAGCTGAGATTAGGCACAAAATGCCCGTCCATGACGTCGAGGTGCAAAACCTGCGCGCCAGCGGCCTCCAGTCGGCCTACCTCGTCTTTGAGATGGCCGAAGTCGCACATCAACATCGACGGATAAACCGCCGGGGTTGCGGCTCGCAAAGTGGCAAGATAGTCGCGGCGTGACATGGCGGCAGGAGCGTGATTTTAGGCACATTGTAGCAAGGGCGGACCCGGCAGTCTGCGCGGGTCATGGTCGGTGTGAGCGTTTTTCCCCCCGAATGGGCATTCTGGCGGTCAGGGTTCAGCCCCCGTTCGACCGCTGTAAGAACGGACTCCGTGCCGTTCCGCCGGGCGGAAGCTGACCCCTGAACCCTGAACCCTCCGTCTGCTGGACTATCTGGCACAATCGGCGCATAATAGCCAAAGTGAGGGATTTCAGAGGTTGAGTCGGCGGATCGGAGTTGGGCGGACCGCAACGGGGAAGCGCTCATGGGCGATTTTGTGCACAGCGCCCAGGCCCAAGTCGTGCTTTGGGTGGCGGCTGGTGCGGCGCTGGTGGCGGTGGGAATATACGTCGTGGCGAAGGTGCGCCAAGGCTTTTCGGAAAGTGGGCCTGGCTCGCACCATCTCATGACGAATTTTCGTGAATTGCATTCCCAGGGTGAGCTAAGCGACGACGAATACCGAACTATAAAAGCGATGCTGGCGGCGCGCTTGCAGCAAGAGTTAAAGGATAAGGGCGAAGAGGGTTAAGCCACGTGGCCAAGAAGCCGCAAGACCGAACGGTTCGTTCGGATTTGACGGCCCGCGGCAGGCGGTCTCGATCTTCTTGGCAGATTTCGCCAAACAGCACGCGCCGGCATTACGTAAGGGAACATGCGGTAGAGAGCCGCCAACAACACTGGGTCGAGACTTGCTCGAAGCGTTTGCGGACAGGGATGCCCCCGGGCCAACCAACGTGACACTGGCCACTCGAGCGACAACTTTGGGTATCAGCCATACACCGTCCGCGCCCCCCGGCACGGCGGCGGTGGCCAGCGAAAGGAGCTAGCATGCCCTCAAGTAGGGATGTGACCGGAGGTCGCCGTGGTGGAGGCACCACCAAAAAAAATGCCTTCTGTTCGTTTTGCCGCAAGAGCTACCGCGATGTCGGGCCCTTGGTCGAGGGTCCCGGCGACGTCTATATCTGCGGCGAGTGCATCGAACTCTGTCAATCGATTCTCGACCAAGAGCGGCGGCGGCGCGGCAGCAGCAAGCCGCTCTTTAACAAAGTGCCCTCGCCGCGCGAGATCAAAGTCAAGCTCGACGAATACGTGATCGGTCAAGAGGCGGCCAAAAAGGTCCTCTCGGTCGCGGTTCACACCCATTACAAGCGGCTGATGCTGGGCAGCGAAGGCTCGGATGTCGAAATCGACAAATCGAACATTCTGCTGATTGGGCCAACCGGTTCGGGTAAGACGCTGCTGGCCCGCACGCTGGCCCGCATGCTCAATGTGCCGTTTGCCATCGGCGACGCCACCACGCTCACCGAAGCGGGTTACGTGGGCGAAGACGTCGAAAACCTGCTGCTCAAGCTGTTGCACGCCGCCGACTTCGATCTGGAAAGCGCCCAGCGCGGCGTGCTCTACATCGACGAGATCGACAAGATCGGCAAGACCAGCCAGAACGTCTCGATCACACGCGACGTGTCGGGCGAGGGCGTGCAACAAGCCTTGCTCAAAATGCTCGAAGGCACCATGGCCAACGTTCCGCCCCAGGGCGGGCGGAAGCACCCCGAGCAGCAGTACATTCAGATGGACACCAGCAATATCTTGTTCATCTGCGGCGGCACGTTTGTGGGCATCGAAAAGATCATCGCCAAGCGGCTGGGCCGGCGCACGATCGGCTTCGGCCAGGACGGCGCCAATTCTCACAACGAGAGCGACCTGGCGGCCCTGTTGCCTCAGGTGACCAGCGACGACGTGCTGGAGTTTGGCCTGATTCCCGAGTTGGTGGGCCGGCTGCCGGTGACCTCGGCCTTGCAGCCGCTCGATGTCGATTCGCTGGTGCGTGTGCTGCAAGAGCCGCGCAACGCGCTGGTGCGGCAATATCAGAAGCTGTTTGAGATGGAAAACGCCGAATTGCACTTCACGCAAGAGGCGTTGCGGGCGGTGGCCGAACGCGCCCAGGAAAAAGAAACAGGCGCGCGGGGTCTGCGGTCGATTATAGAGGAAGTCATGCTCGACGTGCTCTTCGACCTGCCCGACCAAGGCGCCGGCAAGCGTTATCTGATTACGCCCGAAGTGGTTCGTGGGCGGCAGCAAGTCTTTCCGATCGTCGAACCGATTCAAAAGAGCGCGTGACGTTCAAGCCCGGCGCCGTCTGATGCGTTTTGCCAAACGCCGCCGGGGGTCAAGTCATGTGCGCTTCAACGAAGCGGGCCCGGGACCGACATTGGGTTGGTTCCGGGCCCGTTTTTAATTGCGGTGCGCGTTCCGCGCACGACGCATTCTCAAAACCGGCAACGCGGGTTCGCGATCGCCAACCGATCAAAAGGGAGCGTACCATAGACATCTCGCTCCGCGAGAGGCGCCCGGCTGCACGCCTGCGGCGGTGTCTTTGGTAGTTGCCGATTCTTTTGGGCCACCCGGTACGGAAACCGCGCATCGCCGCCAAAGAGCTTAACACGCAACGCCTTGCGGATCGAAGGCATGAACGAGATTCCGTGCGACCCCGGCGCTTTCGCAACGTAGACTTGGAGAGCGAAAATGAGCGATGACCGACTTTAAGCTGATATACCTCCGATCGGTCGCCGAACTGCGTGCCGCCGCCCCGCACTGGGACGAGTTGTGGTATCGCAGCGATGTCGCGGCGCCGACGGCACGGGCGGAACTCATCGCTCAGTGGCTCGAGCAGTTCGCTCCACGGGCGGCGTTCTGCGGCCTGGTGGTTCAACACGGCGGCGATTTCATCGCCGCGCTGCCGCTCGTTGCCGGCGGCCTGCCGCGGTTGCGCGTGGCTGGGCTGCCCGCCAACGCCTGGGGACTCTGCGGCGATCTGCTGCTTGATCCCAACGCCGATCTTGAACGGGCATTGCAATCGCTGGTCGACGGACTCAACCACCTGCCGTGCTCCCTGCTCCGCTTGTCACCCGTCGCCTACGAATCCGACCGATGGTGCCGGCTATTGGCAGCGTTGCCGTACGGCTTAATACGATCGCACATCACGCCCATTGACGAGGTTGGGCAAGTTGCAGTGCAGGCGAGTTGGCACGAATACCAGTCGAGTTGGTCGG
>DASVHB010000372.1:0-2151 GCA_036379195.1 Pirellulales bacterium | reverse complement strand
AGAACACGCCGTGGATCATGCCCCAGACCTGCGACGCCCTTGTTTGCGGAAAAGGCACACGGTCGGCGAAGCGGTGGGCCACGCCGATCAGCGCCAGCACGAGCGGCAGCGTAAACAACCCGACCGCCGTCCGCGGAAAATGGAGCGTTAGATAGAGGTAAATGGCGGCGAGCAGCCAGGCGGCCAGCAGATACCAATCGAACTCGCTCGACAGCGGCACCGCATCGGCGCCCGCCCGATAGGCCAGATAGAGCGTGTGGGCCAGCAGCCCCGCCGCGCCGAAACCGAGCATGACCGCCCCGCGAAATCCGCTGCGAAACCAGAGCCGCGAGGCTTCGAGCGCCCAGGCCACCGCATAGCTGGCGGCGAAGCAAAAGATCGTCACGCGCGACAGCATTCAGCCCTCCACGACCGCACTGTCGAGCCCGTGCTCTTTCAGTTTTTTGTGCAGCGTGTTGCGGTTGATGCCCAGCCGCGCGGCGGCCTTGATCTGCACGTTGTTGCACGTGGCCAGCACCTGGGCAAACAGCTCGCGCTCGACGCGATTGACGATCTTGTTGTACAGGTCTTCGCCGTTCGGTCCGGCCGACTGAAGCACCTGCTGCACCAATTCCTGTGCGAGAATCTCGGGGTCGGCCTCTGCCAGCCGCCTCCCGCGCGGACGCCGCTGGCTGAGCACCACATCGGGCAGCAACTCGCAGGTCAGCTCGTCGCCGGGGGCCAGCACCACCGCCCGCTCGATGTAGTTTTGCAGCTCGCGCACGTTGCCCGGCCAATGATAGTCTTGCAAGGCTTCCATCGCCCGGGCATCGATGTGTACGACGGTGCGGTCGTTCTCATCGCTGTATTGATCGAGGAAGAAGCCGACCAGTTGGGGCACGTCTTCGCGGCGATCTCGCAGCGGCGGCAGATGGATGGGCACCACGTTGAGCCGATAATACAGGTCTTCGCGGAACCGCTCGGCTTCGACTTCTTCCATCAGGTCGCGGTTACTGGCGGCGATCACCCGCGTGTTGACGCGAATGGTTTGCGTGTCGCCCACGCGCTCAAACTCGCGTTCTTGCAAGACGCGCAGCAGCTTGACTTGCAGCTTGGGCGTGGTCGAGTTGATTTCATCGAGAAAGATGGTGCCGGTGTGGGCGGCCTCGAAACGGCCAGTGCGGTTCTCCAGCGCGCCGGTGAAGGCGCCGCGCACGTGCCCGAACAACTCGCTTTCCAACAAGCTTTCGGAAAGCGCCCCGCAATTGACGCGCACAAAAGGGCCGCTGCCTCGCGGACTGAGCTGATGGATGGCCTTGGCGATCAGTTCTTTGCCGGTGCCGGTCTCGCCCAGCAAAAGCACCGAGGCATTCGACCGCGCGACCAGCCGCGTGCGCTCGTACACCTGCTGCATGGCCGGACCATGGCCGATCAGCCCGGCGATGGGCGGGCCGGTGAGCGACGAAGCCGTGCTGCGGTAGTTCGATGCCATGTTTCCGTAAAGAGACTGATCAACGGTTTCGTGGCCGCCGCAACAAGTGTGTTGCTTTATTCACCTTCGTCCGCGACGGCTCGGGCTTCCATCGTGTCGAGAATGCCGGCCAGCAGCCGCTGGGTCGCTTCGTCCTGTCCTTCGCTGGCATTGTAGCGGTCGTATTGCTGACTGATTTCGCCGGAGGTCAACAGCGTGCCAAATCGCGCCACGCTGACCGCAAAGGCGCCGGCGGCCGCTTGCCGCATTTCAACCGGCTGCGTCAATTGGCTGGCCAAATCGACCAGCGATTGCTGGCTGGTGGCGGTGCCCAACGTGGCAAGCACGCGCGCCGCCCCCGAGTTGGTTGTGGGCAGCCACAACGCCGTGGTGAGCGGCCGCTCGACGCGCCGCAAATTGTAAATCTCGTGATCGCGCGCAACGATTTCAGCGAGCCAGCTTACGGCTTGTTCGGCTTGCTCGCGCCGTTCCTCGAGCGAGACCATTCGGCGACCCACTTCATTCAACAAGCGTTGGATTTGCGTCTCCAAAGCGGGAGGGCTGGCTGCGCGAACGATCACCCGCGAAAGCGGCGTGCGCCCGGCCAGTCGCGCGGCGCGTTGCAGATCGTCGCTGGAGGCAATAATGCCGATGGGCAGCCTGGCGGTGCGGTTGTCGCGCCGCACGCGTTCGAGCAATTG
>DASVHB010000371.1:0-5438 GCA_036379195.1 Pirellulales bacterium | reverse complement strand
AGGCCGAGCGACTAAAGCTGCCGACGGCCAGTGAGTGAGCATTTTTATTTTTGCATTTTGCATTATGCATTTTGACTTCATTATGCGGTCGTGGGATCGCAAGGCGTTGCCGAGACAATGGGGAAAGTCAAAATGCAAAATGCGAAATGCAAAACCGGGAAATGGCAGACACGCTACCGATTGACCTTGCCCCTTGGCACGCGCTACACTGCGTATTGGCTTTTCGCTGTTTCGAGAATCCGCATGGACGGCTTTCGGTTGTGCGTGGCGCTGGTGCCACTGGCTCTCTATCTGCTGATGCTGGCGGGCGTGAACCTATCGCGCCGCCCGCGGTTGGTGACAGGCGCGCGCGATCTGGCGGCGTTGGGTGTGGCGGTTTCGGGCCTGATCGTCATTGGCCCGATCGAGCTGCTGCTGCCCGAAGACGCCATTCACGCCTACAAAGCCTATGTCTGGCTGCTGCTGCTAGGGATGTATGCGTTGTGCGTGGCGTTGGTCGCCCTGGTGGCCCGCCCTCGGCTGATCGTCTTTAATTTTTCGGTCGAGCAGTTACGCCCGCTGCTGGCCGGCATGATTGACGAGCTCGACGCCGAAGCACGTTGGGCGGGGGCCAGTCTGGCGTTGCCCACGCTGCGCGTCGAATTGCATCTGGAGCCTGGTCCCGCTACGCGGAACGTGTCTCTGGTGGCTACGGCCGCCGAACAGAGCTATGCCGGTTGGCGCAGGCTCGAAGCGGCGCTGCGCGGCCGTTTGCGGCAAGCCGAATCGCCCCCAAACCCTTGGGGGCTGGTGTTGGCGGCAAGTTCGCTGGCCATGATGGCCGCCGTGGGCTGGCATTTGGTGCTCGATCCCCAGGCGATCACTGCGGGCTTTCGCCAGATGCTTCGGCTTTAGCCCAGAATGATCTGGGTTGGACGAAGGTTATCGGCCTCGCCCGGTGATCTCGCGGATCGCCACGGCGCGGTGCTCGGCCACCGAGCGATAGCAGGCTTCGACCAGGGCCATGGTTTTCAGATTGTCGCGCCCGCTGATCTCCGGTTCGCGGCCCTCTTCCAAGGCGCAAAGAAGCTGCGCCATCGGCCCGGTAAAGGCGTCGGGGAACCAGACCTCTTTCCAGCGCGGTTGAAACCAGTAGCCCGGCTGGCGGACCGTGGTGAAATCGAGCGTGCTGGGGGTGCGGCGCGGATAGTCGGGCCAGCCGATGGTGCCTCGGGCCAAGCCGGCCGTGCCCTCGACTCGCCAGCGGATCGAGAGATCGGCTTCGCCGCCTTCCAGCGCCGGGCCGGTCCAGACGTCGTCGCAGGAACTTGCCCGCAAGCCGCTGGCATATTCCAAAATGTAGAGGCAAATGCCGTCGGTGTGCTTGAACTTGCGAGCGGTGCGTGGATCGGGCCGCACGCTGGCAAACACGCGCACCGGATCGCCGAACCAATAGCGAAGCGTATCGAGATGGTGGATGCTCATGATCCGCAGCGTGACCCAGCCCAGCCGTTGTTGCCAGGGCATCCAATGCGGAATCGCCCGCATGTCGATCGTGGCCAGCACCGGCTCGCCGAGCAGTTCACGATCGAGCAGGCTTTTGCACGCCCGCACCGACTGGTCGTAACGCATGTTCTGGTTCACGGCCAGCGTGATGCCGGCGCGGCGGCAGAGCGCGACGATCTGCTTGGCTTCGGCGTAGTTCATGCCCAGCGGTTTTTGGGCCAGGATGCCGCGGAGGTGCTCTTTGTGCTTCACCGCTTCGCGGATGACGGGCAACTGCGCATCGGGCGGCACGGCGATGTCGATCACCTCGACCGCTGGATCGGCCAGCAGCTCTTGGTAGCTTTCATAGACCTTGCCGATGCCGTGGCGGTCGGCCACGTCGCGCGCCCGCACGCGGGTGCGCGACGTGATGGCCACCGGGTTAAAGCCCGCCTGCCGATAGGCCACCAGGTGGCAGTCGGCCATGATGAACCCCGCCCCGATGCAGCCGATTGCCGTTCGCTTGTTTTTTGGCAGCCGGGGCAGGTAGTCGAGATCGAGCGAAAAGCGATCGGCGGTCGGTGGGCGTGGAGGCAAGTGACAATCCGTGAACTAGTGGCTGGGGCAGACCGCGGTAGACGCGTTGGTGTTCATCTGACGCTTATTCGCGGCGATGCCCCGGTGGGTTCGCACCGGGGCATCACTGGCCGATCGCGCGCTGGGGCAATATGCGGCCCAGCGCGGCCAGCTTTTGCCCCAGCCACCGAGCCAATATGCGGGGCGACTTCGCCGCCTGCTGCCCAACGGCACGGAGTCCGATCCCTACAGAGGTCGAACGCAAGGCACGCTAGTAGCGCCGCTCGCCGTCCAGCTCGTTGTAGACCGAGTTAGGGTGCCGCTTCGGATCGAACGGCTCGAACAGTCCCGCCTGCTCAAACTCATAACGGAAACGGGCCGAGCCGCGGAAGCCATTGTAGCTGACGCTTTCGGGCGCGAACGGATGGAACGAAAAGATGCCGTCCGAGCCGCGAATCCGCCCGTACCATTGGCGCGAGCTGTTGAAGTCGTCGACCGGGCGGTTGCACGAACTGTGGCACCGCATGCACGACTGATTGTCGATGGCCACAAAGCCGGCGTCGTAATTGGCCGGCACAATGTGAAACGAGGCCTTGGTGGTGGGGGCGAAGGTGATTTCGCCGCGCGGGCCGCTGCGCCACGTATCGCTCCGCGACGATCGAAACACGGTGCTCGTCAGCAGCTCGCCGATCAAACCGTGGTCGCTCACCGCCGGCAAGAAATCGACGCCCATCGTTTCATTGAACACTTGTTCTTCAGGCTGATTGTCGGCCAGCGTCTGCAGCGGCAAGGGGTGCGGCTCGTCGAGGTGCTTGACCAGCCGCACTAGTTCGGGCTGATCTTGCCAGTTCGGCCGCAGCTCTTTCACGCGGCGGCTCAAGCTGGCGGCGGTGGGGAACGGGCGGAAAACATCGACTTCCCAATGGCCGTGCGAACGCCGGCGCGTCCGCAGCTCGAACGTATAAGCTTTACCGTCGGGACCCAACTGGGCCAGCACTTCGCCAAATACCGTGCCTACCGGATAAGTCCAGCCGTAGCCCGGTTGCCGGTCGCCCCAATGACGTTTCTTAAACCAGACAATCGGGCGACGCTTGCCCTGCGAATCGACCGGCAACAGCATGAACCGCAGCGTTTCGACGTTCGGGCTGCGGTGCGTGCCGGCGGGCGCCGACCAGGGAAACTCGCGGTTGCCGTTGCCGAAGCGCTCGCCACGATGGGCCGAAATGTTGTAATGAACGTCGTGGACGCCCGGAAACATGCCGTCCCAAAACTGATAGACCTTGGGCATCTCGTCGTCGGTGTAAAGAATCAGGTCGGGGTCGGCCAGCACGTTGGCCGTGTCGGCGTCGGCCACGTTGGGAAACCGCTTGCGGAGCTTGGCTTCGCGGTCTTCCGACATGAGCCGAATGCGCCGCGAGATCAGCCGTCGTAGCGGCCCGGCGGCGTTGACGGGCGTGGCCGTGGTCCGACCTTCGGACGAAGCCACTTGGCTGGCGGGGGGCGCGCCCGAGGCGCTTTCTGTCGACACCTGCCCAGAGCCGAGCAACAATGCCACCATCATCACGGGTTGCATGAGAGGCCTCCGAAAAGAGAAGCGAGTTGCGGAAAAGTGAGCCGCCGGCGGGCAAGTTTTCTCGCTTCCTCTCGATGCAACCGAACGCCACGGCGGTTCGACAATAACCGCTGCCAGCCCCCCGCTCAACCACCCATTTGGGAGGTTTGGGTAATTTCGGGGTTTTGGTGAAACTTTGCCTCCGGCTAACCGCTACAGGTGGTTTAAGTGGGGAGTGACGAGTGATGGGTAATGAACCCACCCGTCCCACTCCTCACTCGTCACTCGTCACTCGTCACGCATCACTCGTAACCCTCCTCTGGCACACCACTCGCACCGGCCGATCCAGGCAATGGTCCTCGGCACCCAAACCCAAAACCCCGACCTGCACGGCAATGCGCCCGATAAGTCTGAGGTCGCCCTGCTGCTGATCGATGTCATCAACGACCTGGAGTTTCCCGAGGGCGACCAGATGCTGCCGCATGCGCGGCGAATGGCCGAGCGCATCGCGGCCTTGAAGCAACGAGCCAAGGCCGCTAGCGTGCCGGTCATTTACGCCAACGACAATTTTGGCCGCTGGCGGTCCGACTTCAGCGCCCAGGTCGAACACTGCCTGAACGACGGGGTGCGCGGGCAGCCGGTGGTCGAAATGCTTCGCCCGGAAGACGACGACTACTTCGTGTTGAAGCCGAAACACTCGGGTTTCTACTCGACGACCCTGGATCTGCTGCTCGATTACTTGCAGGCGCGAACGCTCATCCTCACGGGCATCGCCGGCAACAACTGCGTGCTATTCACCGCCAACGACGCCTACTTGCGCGATTACCGTCTGATCGTGCCGCCAGATTGCGTCGCCTCGAACACCGCGGAAGAGAATCGCATCGCGCTGGAGCAAATGCGTAAAGTGCTCAAGGCCGACGTTCGCCCGTCGGACCAGATCGACTTCGGCAGCTAGCCGCCATTCTGGATTTTCGATTGCCTCAGCCGCGTAGGTGGAAGTCGCTCGGCACCCGATGCATCAAGTTAAGGTAATTGCGCACCAAAACGTTTGTAGGAACGCCCTCCGTGGCGTTCCGTGAACTGCTACGCGTTTTGATCATCACAGCATATCAGACTTCGATGTCAGCTCCTGGCGCAGCCGGTCTGCCAGGACCGCCGTGCGGCGATCGTCGAGGTGCAGAGGATTGATAACCAGCGTGCCAGCGTGCAGCTTGGCATGTCCGACGTAACACGGCGGCGAGCCCGCGCGCAGCCTTCGGCAAATCTCCAACGCCGAGCGGCCCAGCGTCTCCTCATCGACGTCGATCTCCAAGAGCGGCAGACTTTCGCCGTCGCTCGATTCAATGATCTCGATGGCGGCGGCGCAGCCGGTCAATCGCATGGCAATCTGCTGCAACCGCTGTCGAAGAGCGGACAGCTCAGCATCGTAGTCGCCATTGGTAAACAACCGCAGGGCCGTGAGCAGGGCGACGATTTGCTCTTTCGAGACCTTAAATCCGCGGCCGATGCCGTGGCGAGGCATGCCGGGCAGTTTTGACTTGTCGATGAAATCGGCTGGCGGGTCCCAGAGTTCCCAGTGGTCGTCCATGTCGAGCATCTGCAGCGCGGCAGCCGCGACCAGATCGCGCCGCCCGCACAAGATGCCCGTCGCTTGCGGGCCGCGAATCGCCTTGCCGCCGCTAAACGCCACCAGGTCGGCGCCGCTGGCCACGATAGCTCGCAGGTTGTCGCGCGGCGGCAATTCGCCCGCCGCATCGACCAGCACCGGCACGCCGCGCGCGTGGCACTTGGCCACCAGCTCGGCAAGCTCGGGTCGCGCGTCGGGCGCAAACACATAGAGCACGCC
>DASVHB010000370.1:0-11655 GCA_036379195.1 Pirellulales bacterium | reverse complement strand
ACGTTGTTTGCCGCAACGCTCGCCGCAATGCCCGCCGGCCACGGCGATAGCTGCCCGCAAAGCCTGCCATGATCGCGTCTCCGTCCTCCACGCACGCAGCCCAGCGCTCGACCTCGTCGGCCGCCGCGGAGAGCGCCCCGGTCAGTTCGGGCATGACTTCTTCCAAGCCGTCGCTCCGCTCCAACGCCTGGTTGGCCATCAGTTGATCGCGGATGGACCGCAACGGAGCCAACGAATCGCCGGTACGTCTCCAGGCTTGCTCGGCGTGGGCCGACAGTTTATCGACCGCTTCGAGAATCGCCTGCGCGTCGCGCTGGCGTGAAAGCAGGTGGGCCACGCCGCGCAGCCGGGCGTTTTCGCGCTGGTAGGCGTCGTCGATGGCCGGCCGCGCCAAGCGCAGCAGCGAACGCGCCTTTTTCAAGTGCAACCGGGCTTCGTGAACCGCGTCGGCCCGGTCGGCCTGCCGGTCGTTCAACTGGTCGATGGCCGAGCGCAACTGATTGCACACGAGTCGCCGCAGATTCGCGCGAACGCTCTTGTCGGCTTTCCAGCGATAGGCCATAGGTTAGCGCGGTTCAGCCCTAGGTGGAATCAACTCGTCCACTGCGATCAACGGTGGAACTCCAGCGACGTCAATCGGCAGCGGCACGGCGTCACCAGGTCGGTGGCGGGTAGCACTTTCATAGGCGCGCTTCTTGGGCCGTGGCGACTGAAAAACCTCGATCTCGTCGTCAACCAAATTGACGATCCAATACACGGAGACGCCAGCGCCGGCATACATCTTGTATTTCGTGTTCCGATCGTAGGGGAGCGAGCTATCGGCGACTTCGATCACCAGCAGCGCGTCAGCCGCTCGAGGGTGCGAATCGAGATACGCCTCATCCATGCCGGCCACCACCGCCAAGTCAGGCTCCGGCTCGCTGGTTCCCGAGAGTGCCAACGGCAACTGCGTGCGGACATGGCAATTCATGTCGCCGATGCGGCGTTCCAGCCTTCGTTGAATTCGTGCGACGGCCACGGCGTGACGCTTGCTGTGCGCCATCGTTGGGTCTCCTTGGGCGCCGCGGTCCTTCGGCATGACGACGCCCTCAATCAATTCAACCGCGTCGCCATCGGCTACGATTCCCTCGTCGAGCATTCTGTGAAACTGCTCGACCGTAAAGATGATAGGCCCCGGCGCCTGGCCGGCCGCAATGTCGTGAAAGATCGTGGTGCTCATGGCATCGCCCACACGGAACGGAAACCCCGAGAGTATTATAACCACCGGCGGCGATGGATGGGGACGGCTTCACTTCGCCTCGACTTTGTCGCTCGGCTCGGGCGAAGTTGCCGCGGGCGGCGCTGCCACCTCTTCGTAATACGCCTTGCCCGATTGGTAAAGTTCCAGCCGCTTTTCGTTGTCCTTTTGGTCGCGGATTTTGGCGGGCTGCGACATGGCGATGGCCTTGTTCTGCCATTGAACGGCCGAGGCGAAATCGCCCGACTCGGCATAGGCCGCCGCCAACGTGGCCAGACAAATCCATTCGTCCCAGTGCGAGAGCTCGCAAGCCCGCTTGGCCATTTCCAGCGCCTGCTTGCCGTCGCGCAGGTGAAACTCGATTTCGGGGGCGGTGGCATAGATGCGGCCCAGCCCGTTGTAGGGCGCCCACTCGCGCGGGGCCAGCCCGATCGCCCGGCGGTAGTCGGCCTCGGCCTCGGGATAATCGCCGTGCTTCATGTACCAGCGGCCGCGGTTGACATAGGCCAGGGCCATTTTCGGCGCAAGCTCGATCGCCCGGTTCATGTCGGCCAGCGATTTTTTGTATTCTTCCAGATCGAACCAGGTGGCCCCGCGATTGGCAAACGCCAGCGCGTTGGCCGGATCGACCCGCAGCACTTCGTTGAACTGTTCGAGCGCTTTGGCAAATTCGTTTTGGGCGTTCAGGCACACGCCGCGGTCGTTGTAGGCGATCAGGTTGGCCGGATCGAGCCGGATGGCTTCGGTAAAATCGGCGACTGCCTGCGAGTAGTTGTGCTTGCCGAAGTACGCCTTGCCACGGAGAGTGAAGAAGCTGGTGTTGCTCGGTTCGAGTCGCAGCGCTTCGCTCAGGTCTTTGATGGCGTTGTCGTATTCGCGCTTACAGAGCCAACTGACTCCGCGCATGGCATAAGCCACCACGTCGTTCGTGCCGCGGCCCAGCAGCTTGGTGAAATAGGCCGGCGCGTCGTCGAGCAGCAATACGTCGTCTTGTTTCACCCAGGCGACGCCTAGCCACAGCCACGGGCCGCTCACCTTTTCGACGGTGGCCGGCAGCGGCACATCGTTCCAGCGGAACCGCTTGGCGCCGATTTGCGGCTTCGCGGTCTCTTTGACCATGACGGTCTCGCCCACCCACTGCCGTTCGTCAGCAGCGGCGAAAGAACTCAAACCAATGAGTGCTACGACGATCAGACAGCGTGTGAACGACATCGTGGCGGGGTTCCGGTGGTGCAAGTAAAAACTGCAGAGAATTCAGGATTATCGCCGGGCCACGGCGGAATCGCAATGCCTGAGACAGCACAGTGATGAATCTTTTGTTGGGCAGCAGGCGCATATAAAATGGCGGGGTACGCTTCCTCTTCTCTCTGTTCCCGCTGCTCCGATTAGTCGACCGTTAAGCCGAATTTTGTCACGCGGTTTTGCACGTCGAATTGAAAATACAGGTATTCATCATCCAACGCCCAGACGCCTCGCTCTCTTCCTAACCGGTAGAGCATATGGACCGATCGCATCGCAGGTGGCTTCCCGTCTGGAGGCCCTAACACTTCAATGACCTCATCCTCAGTCCAACCGCGAAAGTTGTGTCGCTGGAGAAGGTCGTCAATCATCTGGCTCCGCACGGTACGATAGTCCTCGATCGGATCGGCTCTTTGCCATGCGGTGGCTTCAAAGGCGATCGGCTTCACCGGATGCGGGTCGGTTATGCCAACGGCGGCAAGGCCAAACACCCCGAAGGGCACGGCGGAGCCAAGTGCCGCGAAAAAGGAAATCGTCGCACGTTCGGAATCCATACGTTTCACGACGGCTTGGTACAAGATAAAGCCAGCCAGCCATATGAGGATGATGGCCGGAACAAGCGGCCACGGTGACTGAACGACCGCCGCCAACAGGACCGATATCCAGAACACCGTGCTGAACACCGCGCGCAAACGGAATTGATGATGAGGCTGCAATCGAGAATCCAAAATCTAAAATCCAAAATCGAACCTCCCTTCGCCCCAGCCATCATCCGGAGCGTTCATTTTTCTGCCCGCGCCAGGTCGCCTGACTGGCGAACGTGCAAGATCACCGGCAGCGAGGCTTGCCCGCCCGCGTTATTGGCCAGCGCGAAAAAAGGCCGATCGGTGTCCGGCACCCATTTGGCACAGGTCAGAAAGATGTCGCGTTCGGTCTGGCCTTCGGGAATCAACACGCCATTTAGCCCGATGTTGTCGACAATCACTCCGTGCGGCAGATTGTCGACGTCGAACTGCACCCGATCATTAAAGCCGTTGCGCTCGACCTTCAAGCGAGCGGTGATGGTCGTGCCCGGCGTAATCGTCAACTCGGCCGGCTCGAGCCTTACGAGCAAATTTGGTTTATCGGCCAGCTTGACCTGCCCGAGACTGTTGATCTCTTTCACCACGGCCGCATCGGGGCGTACCGTAGCCCTCTCGCTCCGCGAGAGGAAAGCTCCGGGCGTGCCGCTGGCGGTGAGCTTCACGCCTTGCCAGGCTTCGGGTGGCGGCTGCACAGCGTCGGCCGCGGCGTTCAACACCGCTTGAGCTTCAACGTGCCCGGCCTGAATCACCACGGGCGACATCGAAAAGCCCGCCGGCAGGCCCGTCACGCCAATGGTTATGTCGCCATCGAATCCGTCGCGGCGATCGACGCTGAAGGTCAGCCGCCGCCCGCTGCCGCGATGCACGGTGGGATTCACGTCGGCCAGACGAACGTCGAAATCGGGCTGGGAACGGCGAACCGTCAGCCGGTAGACAAACCGCTCGCCGCCGAAACCGCGCGTATCGCTGACACGTACCAGATACTGGCCGTCGGCAGGCGCCGTGAATGTCAGTCGTGAATCGCGCCCCAGCTTGCGCTCCATGTCGTCGTCGTTGGCATAGTTGAGCGTAAACACCGGCAGACCGTTGGGCACCAGCTTTTCGCCCGGCGCGTGCGGCTCGATGGTATAGACCGAGTCGCCCAGGGCGTGGCTGGTGGGGCTGGTGTCAAAGTAGTTTCGCCGCCGGCCGCCAAGCCGATAGAAGAGCACCTCGGAATCGGGTCCTTGAGGCATGCGGAAGATGCGGCAAACCTCGCCCTGCAAGTACATGAATTCGTTCAGCTCCATCTCTTCCCAGTTTTTGGGGCGCAGGCCGCCGCTGTTGGAATCAATGCCGCGGAATTCGAGGTAGCTATCGCGCACCGCCTGCAACAGCAGCCGCGGCACGGGCTGGCCCGCCGCGTCGAGCACTTCCAGCCGTGTGTCGATGGGCGAGCCGCGCCGCTCGCCCTCAGTCTCGATCATCCAGGTTTCGCCCGCCTTTGACTCGAAGCGGAACAGATCGGTATCGGCGGGCTGACCCTCGCGCGCCTCGGCAATGCGGCCATTGGCGCTGCCGGGCACCATCATCGGCGTGGCCTCGGCCGCGGCGTCATTCGGCTCTTGCTCGACCGTCTCCAAACCGGCGCTGGCCAGCACTTTCAGCCCGCGAGCCAAGCGGAACCGGTTGCCATCGATCGGCACACCCCGCTCGCCGGGCGGCCCCGCCGGCAGCTTCACCCGCGTTTGCGGCGGCAGATTGTAACCAATCAATTCGACTTCGGCTTCTTGCTCGGCGGGCACGGAGAGCGGAAAACATGCCGTCACGTATGGCAGTTCGCCAATCGAAAGCCTATAAAAGTGCTTCTCCGAACCGTTGAGCGCCAAATCGCTGATGCGCAGCGTGTATCGCCCGTCGGCGGGCGCCTGGTACGCCAGCAATGAATCTTCGCCCCCATCAAAATCGTTGTTGCGTGCGACCACCGCGCCGGCGGGGTCGAGCAGCGTCAGCACGCCATTGAGCGCCGAACCAAAACGCTTGGCCGCCAGCTCGCAGACGATGGTCTGGCCGGCCCGGGCGTCGAACCGCGCCTGATCAACTTCGCCACGTGCCGCCAGTTTGCCCCACAGCCCGGTCGGCAACGTCAGCTCTGCCGCATCGTTCGAGGCGGGTTCGGTCAATTGTGGCAGATCGTCAATCTCGATGGGCAGCGACCCGCTAGCGCCGCCGGGCGTGGCGACCGTCACTTGGTAGGTGCCGCGCGCCAGGTCGGCGGCCGGAGTGATCTCAATCCAGGCTTCCTCGGCGCGTGCCGCGTCGGTTGGCAGCGGTTTGCCAGAAAGCTGCGGATGGTTAAATCTCACGTCACCGACGTCAAGCAGGTTTTTACCCATCAGCTTGACGCGCGTCGGCGCGCCGCGCTGAATGCCGCGTGGCCAGAGCGACGTTAGTTCGGGCTTGGCCGGAGGAAGTATCGCCCCGCTACCGGCGTCATAAAAAGCCAGCGAGCCGTCAAGCCTTCCGACGAGCAACGACTTGCCGTCGGCGGCCAAAGCCAGCGCGGTGGGCCAGTCGGGCTGAGTTTCCAGCGATCGCTCTTCGACAATGGTCTCAGCATTCCAGACGCGCACCGTGCGGTCCTCTGCCGAGCTGACGAGGATCTTGCCGTCGCGCGACCAGACCAGCTCGATGATCGCTCCTTCGTGGGCGAATCGCGTGACGGCCAGCGGGTTTGTTCCTTCTTGAGCGGTGTCGCTGATTTGCCAGACGCGGATGCGATTGTCCGCACCGCCCGCCGCCACGCGATGCCCATCGGGGCTGAAGGCCACGGCGTATTGTTCTTTGAGCGGCTGGCCGAACGTATCGAGCCGGTTGCCGGTGGCGACCTCCCAGAGCTTGACCGTGCGATCGGCGCTGGCGCTGGCCAGCAGCCGTCCGTCGGGGCTGAAGACCAGGTCGAACACCGCTCCGTTGTGGCCGGTGAGCGTGCGGATTTCGTTGCCCGTGGTCGCGTCCCAAAGTTTGATCTCTTGATCGTAGCTGCTGGTGGCGATTAGCTTGCCGTCGGCGCTGAGGGCGGCGGCGTAGAGCGCGTCGCGGTGGCCGACGATCGTGCGCAGCAGCGCTCCGTCGGCCACGTTCCATAGCTTTGCCTCGCCGAACACGCCTGGCTCGCCCGCCGCGCTAATCAGCTTGCCGCCATCGGCCGAGAAGGCCACGTCGGTCACATTGCCGCGGTGGCCCGACAAAGTGCGAACCGTGGCCCGGCTGTCGGTGGCGATCAGCCGTATCTCACGATAGCCGGCCAGCGCGGCTATTTTGCCGTCGGGGCTGATGGCGGCGGCTTCGATCACCCGCCGCGCGGGCGCCAGCAGTTCGACCTTGGGCGTGATTAAGAGCGTAGGATCAGGGGCATCGCCCGACGGCCCTTTGGCGCCGGCCTCGATCCACGCGCGGATGAGGGCGATTTCGTCAGGCGTGGGGCGCTCGTTGTCTTCCGGCGGCATGAGCGGCTCGATCTTGCCTTCGAGCATTTGCAGCAGGCGGCTTTGCTCGGCCTTGCCCGGCAGGACCACCGCGCCGCCATCGCCGCCTTTGAGCAACGCCTCGTAGCCTTCGAGCACCAGCCCGCTTTCGGCGTCTTTGGCGTTGTGGCAGCCCAGGCAGTACTGTTTGAAGAGCGGGGCGATGTGTTGATTGAAGTCAGGCGGAGCAGCGGCGGCGATGTTGGCGATGAGCAAAAACATCGCTACCAAAACGCCCCGGTGGCTGGGGCAGAGCCTTGGCGATGCCCCGGCGGCTCTTGAAAACAGCTTCATTTGTACCTCACGCTGGTGGCTGGGACAGAGCCTTGGCGATGCCCCGGCTTTAACCTGAAAACGCTCCGGATGTCTGATAAACCCACTCCGCAGGTATTGGATCAGGCGGCAACCCGTTATTTCCGCGGCCCTCAAACCAAGCCGCGCTCGACCACTTCCAATCAGAACCTCGTTCAACCAACCCACGGCGAACCGGATTCAGGTGAAAGTAATCGATTTGCTCACTCAGCGCCGTCACCTCAGTGGTATTACTATCAAAACCGCCGCCCATCTGCCAAAAATGCGATTCGATTCTTCTGCCACGGCGGCGAGTGATTTTCGGGAGCCATTCGCGCGCATTCTGCACCAAGTATTGAATCGCCTTCCGCCCAACTGGTTCCTTGATCGCTTTGAGGATGGCGCCCGTGTCATACGGCGCCTCAAGGGGATAAATCATCAGATGCACGTGTTCGGGCATGAACACATAGGCCCAAAGGTTAAAATTCAATCGAATTCGAGCGTCATTCAGCGAGTCGGCGAGCCATTGGCAGGTTCGCTCAGCGGCGAGAAACTTATAACGCTGGTAGCACGAGAAGGTGAGTTCGTGCGCATGGCCCAGTTCGTTGTACTGCCGGCGACGATTGATGCGCTTGCGGTAGTGCATTGCTTTTTGAGGCCCGTCGAATTGAAACCGTTGCCCGATCACGCCGGGGCATCGCCAAGGCTCTGCCCCAGCCACTCCTATTTTGGTTTGTTCACGCGATAGCGATTGATATCCGGGGCATCGCCAAGGCTCTGCCGCCGGCCACCGGTTTCGACTTACGCAGCCGTTAGTGGTTAAATAAAAACTCCTTGCTGCTCAGCACGCTCCAATACAGGTCTTCCAACACCTGCCGCTTGTCGGCGCCGGTCTCGGCAAAAACCGCGAGCAAACGGGACTTTTCCTCTTCGCTCGCCGGGCGCGACAAAGCCGCAAAATAAACTTCGTCGATCAACCGGTCGTCCGAGGTGCCGGCCTCCAAAAGCTGCTGCAAACGGTTGCCCGAGGCTTGTAGCTTTTCGTTCAACGAGTCGCCATTGGAGATGTGCAGCACCTGCACCATCGTCGGTTCCGCCGTGCGCTCGCATTCGCAAGTCACCACCCGCTCGGGACGGCCAAACGTTTTCAAAAAATACGAGTTCACGCTCGAATCGGGCAGTTGCAGCGCCCGCCAGGTGCGCGGATAGTCGCCAAACTGCGTCGCCGCGCCGGTCACTTGCGACATGGCGTCCAACAGCACCTCGGCCATCAAACGCCGCGGGTAATAGCGCGAATAAAACCGCGTGTCAGCCTTGTTCTCCGACAGCGGCACGCTGGAGCGCTGATAGGTCTTCGACTGCAAGATCGCTCGCATCAGCACCTTCAGATCAAACCGGTTGTCGACCAGAAACTTGGCCGCCGCGCCCAGCAACTGCTCGTTGCTGGCCGGATTCGTCAGCCGCATGTCGTCGACCATCTCGACCAACCCCACGCCAAAAAAGTTGGCCCACACGCGGTTGGTGATCGCCCGGCTGAAGTACGGGTTTTCGGGCGAGGTCAGCCAGCGGGCAAGGTGCTCGCGGCGATCGTCGGGCGAGTCGATCGCCAGCGATTGGCCGTCGAGCGGCGTGGGCGGTTGCGGCTTACCGGTGAGCGGCTGAATCAGGTCTCCCTCGGCCGACGCGAAAACCACCGTGTTGCCATCGCCCGGCGCCGCCTTCAACCGCACGCGAGCATAAAGATTGGCCATCGCGTAGTATTGATTGTTCGTCCACTTCTCCAGCGGATGATTGTGGCAGCGGGCGCAGTTGATCGACATGCCCAGGAAGGCCACGGTGGTGGTTTCGGTCAGCTCGGGCGGATCGGGATGGAGCAAGTAAAAATTGGCCGCGCCGTTCTCCAGCGTGCTTCCCTTGGCTGTGACGATCTGCCGCACGAACTCGTCCCAAGCCGTGTTGGCCTCAACCTGGTTGCGAATCCAACGGTAATAGGCCCACATCGCCGGCGGACGCAGCCGCTCGCTGTTGACCAGCAGCAGGTCAGACCATTTGTAAGCCCAGTAATCGACAAACTCGGGGCGGCTCAACAGCGATTCAACCAGCTTGTCGCGTTTGTCGGCCGAACCGTCTGCCAGAAATGCGCGCACCTCATCGGGCGTCGGCAGCACGCCGACGGTGTCGATGAACGCCCGCCGCAGAAACTCGGCGTCGCCCGCCGGCGGCGAGGGGGGAATGTTCAGGCTGGCCAGCTTCGCCAATACCGACTCGTCGATAAAATTGCGCCGCTCGGCCTTCGCAAAGACCTCGGCGGGCACCGGCGTGGTATACGGCGCCGCGACGCTGGCGATGACCACGCGGCTGAGATACCAGGCTGTAATGGCGCCTTCGCCGTAGCCCATCACGCTCACCAAACCGTCGTCGCCCACCTGCGCCACCGATTCGTTGGTCGAAGTGAACTTGGCCCAGCGGGTAACGTCTTCGCGATGCCCGTCGCTGAAGTGCGCCAGTACCACAAGCTGCTGCTGCATCTCGGGCCGCAAGACGCTGGCGTCGGGCAAAATCTCCAATCGCTCAATGCGCGGGTCTTCGGCGGTCGGCGGCGGCGTGCCCGCGGCAATCCATTCGGCCAGCACGCGGTATTCGAGTGAGCCGACGCGAAACCGCAGCCCGCCCTTGTGCGGCACCGCGCCGCTGGGCTTGGTGAGAATGAGACTTCGCCCTGGATCGCTTGGCACAATCCGCCGCCCGCGCGCCTGGCGCGTGATCGTATTAAAATCGCCGTCGGGGTCGTAGCCGCGCAGCGACAGCTTGAAGCCGTTCTTGCCCGCCTGCGCTCCGTGGCACGCCCCCGAGCTGCAGCCGGCCTTGGCCAACACGCTTTCGACATGATTGCGAAAGCTCCAGCGAAACGGCTTATCGAGATTCGACGCCGTGACTTTGGCCGTCGCAGTGCGGTCGCCCAGTTTGGCCGTAATGATCGCTTCGCCGTTGCCGACCGGCCGGGCGACTCCCTCTTCGATGGCCACCACTTGCGGATTACTCGACTCGAACGTTACGCCGTCGCGCATCTGTCCGACATAGCGACCGCCCAGCGACTGCTCGACCAGCAGCGTTTGAAACGCCTGCGGCCCAGCCAGTTTGATTTCCGCTGGCAGCAGCACCAAAGTGTCATCGGCCCGTAGGGTGGGCCCTGCCCACCAAACCGCCGCGAGAGCAAGCAAATAGATTCTTCTCATTCGCATCGTCTGGTTTGAAACGTGACTGGGTAGTTCATGGCGTTTCACGTCTCCACCGGCTGCCCCACGATGGCCACCCGCGAAGCGGCTGAGAGCAACAGATAGACCGGCTCCTCCAAGTCTGCATGTGGATCCGTCGCCGATGGCTCGCGCAACCGCAATGGTTCGCCATCAAGTACGTTATTTGGTTCACCATGCCACGAACGGCAGTCGCCCCGGGACCTTCAATCATACCAGATTCGCCGACATGATGCGCGGCCCGTGCAAGGCGGGTGGTGTCCTAAAGTTGAGTTGGTCGCCCACACTAACCCGAAGCGTTAGCGAGGAAATGGCGTCTTCATGCCTCGCTGACGCTTCGGGTTAGTGTTTGTTCGACCTCGACCAACTCAACTTTAGGACACCACCGCAAGGCGATTCGACGCAACGATCCATTTGGGCTGCGTCGCAAGGCCCGCCTGACGACGAAATCCCGTTTTAGTGAAACGGTCAAAAGTCCTCGAGAAATTCTGAAGGTGGATCAACGCCGGTGATCAGCAGGTGGTCGCGGGCACGCGTGCAGCCGACGTAAAGCAAATGCCGCTCGGTCTCGAAGACGTCCTCTAAGTCGGCTTCGTCGCCCACCGCGTCGATGCGCTCCTGCAGCGGAATCACTTCGTCGTCGCAGGCCATAATCGCGACCGCCTTGAACTCTAGCCCCTTCGCCAAATGAAGCGTCGCCACAGAAACATGGCCGGCGTGGGTATCGAGGAGATCGTCGAGTTTGTTTGGCCTTATCCCGGCCGCTTCGATCGCTTGAATGGCCCGCGCGAGCTGCGCTTCGGAGCGAACGAACACCGCAATTTCTTCAGCAGGCAGCCCTTGTTCACGACGCTCGGTGAGCCACTGAACCACGGCCGCCTTTTCTTCGCTTTCGGTCGCGAAGATTTCGATCGACGGTTCCGGTCCATTGAAGACCGACGTGGCGCCCCGGCGCGATTCGGCGTTGCCATCGACGTCGGCCAATTCGGGCGGCAAGAGACGATCGACCTTGCGGCGTATCTGGTGCGAAGTGCGGTAGTTGATCCGCAGGGTTTGCGACCGCCCGCGAATATCGACGCCCAACGACTTCCAGGAAAACGGCGGCTGAAAGATCCGCTGCCCCAGATCGCCGGCGAAAAACAGCGCGTTCGGCCCCGGCGACGCCAGAGCGGCCAGAAACCGCAACTGCGGCACGCTCAAGTCCTGCGCTTCATCGACCAGGATGAAGTCGTAGGGATGCGAAGCCCCGCCGGTAAAATGCTTTGTCGCCAGTGTAAACACCGCTGCCGGCGTCACGAGGCGGCGATCGTCAAGCGCACGGCACACGCGCTCAAAAATGTCCCACAACAGCCGCCGCTGCGGTTCGCCAAGCCGTGTCTTGCGCCCCAGCCGGGCGACCGTGCGATAGGCTTCCCAGCTTTCGAGCTGCCAGGCATCGACCACCTCGCTCCATTCGAGCCAGAGGAAGCGCGAGGAGAACCGGTGCGGCGGGGCCGACTGCGAAGCATCGGCCAGCAGTTGCCGCAGCATCTCTTCGTCGGCGA
>DASVHB010000369.1:0-5801 GCA_036379195.1 Pirellulales bacterium | reverse complement strand
ACTCGGTGAACTTCAGTTCCTCGCGCAAATCGTCGGCAGGCTCCGAGCCGGTGCGCGGCACCGGGGCGGCGAAATTGCCCGCCACGTAGACGCCCCAGCCTCGGCAGGCATCGCCCTGCACCGGCGTGCAAAACGCCCAGTCGATGTTGGCGCTGACGGTAAAACGGGCCGCTTCGGTATCGCGCTGAGCCTCCCACACATGCAACACACTTTCCTTGCGACGGACTGCTTCGAGAATCAGCCGCTGACTGGGACGAAACGGCTCGCCCGCCTCGAGCCGGCGGTCCCACTGCAGCACGCGCACTTTGCCCGCCGCGCCCGACGGCTCTTCCACCGCCACCAGCGCCACCGCGCTCGCTCGAGGAACTCCGGCCAACAACATATTGACCAGCCGCACGAAAAGCTCGGTCTCGTTCACCGCGCCCGCAATCAACTCGGGCAGACGGCTGAGCACCTCGATCCGCTGGTCGGCATCACGAAATCGCACGCGATGCAGCGATTCGACGCTGAAGGTCTGCTCTTCGACGGGCTGGCGTACGTCGGGCGACCAGTTGACCGTGGTGCTGGTAATGGTGAACGTGGTCTCGCCGATGACAAAGTGCTCGCCCGCCGCCAGGGTGAAACGGTCTTGCGGCTGACCGGCCAGAAAGATGGGGTTCTTGGCTTCGGGCAGTTTCTCGACGCTCAACTGCCCCTCGTTCCAGCGTAGAGCGGCGTGCCGGCGCGAGACATGTTTGTCCCACGGAGTGGCGTAGGCGCCGGCGTCGCGGCCCAGCAAGAAGCGCTCGCCCGCGCGCAACGATCGCCGCCAGCGCTGATGAGGCTCGGGGCCTTGGGCAATCAGTTCAGCCACGCTTACATTCGCCTTGGATGGCGCCGGAAAAAGAGCGGGGCAGCCAAAAAAACAGCGGGGAAAAAAACAGCCCGCGCAGGCGGGGCAGGTACCTGGCGGGCCGATGTCACCTTAAGGCGACGGTTGGATTGTACCAACTTGGGCGAGCATTGCAAGAAAATTTCCGCCGCTTGGCCCCCGCGCTTAAGTGCCTTCAGCCGAACAACTTAGCAGATGAAGCCGGTTTGACCGCTGCGCCGGGCGATTCTACAATTGTTCGTAACCAGGCACTTTTGCCTGTCTGGGGCTCCGCAGCAATGAACCAAGCGACCTAAAAGCTCTCCGTAAAGTTGTATTCTTCTCGCGCGAGGTTCTCGAACCGCGTATAGTCTTGCAGCCAGGCGAGCTTCACGTCGCCGGTCGGCCCGTTGCGCTGCTTGGCCAGAATGATGTCGGCCTGGCCGGCCACGCGCTGCCGATCTTCGTCGTTGGTCATGTAGTACTCGTCGCGGTGGACAAACATTACCACGTCGGCGTCCTGCTCGATGGCTCCGCTTTCGCGCAAATGACTCAGCCGAGGGCGGTTGTCCTTGCTCACCTCGGCCTGGCGATTCAACTGCGCGAGGCAGAGCACCGGCACTTTCAGCTCGCGGGCAAGCCCCTTGAGCCGCCGGGCAATCTTGGCCACCTGTTCCTGCCGCGGGTCTTTGGCGTTGTCGGGCTCGATGAGCTGCAAATAGTCGATCACCACTAGAGCCAGCTTTTCGCGCCGCTTGAGCCGCCGGGCGGTAGCGGCAATCTCGGTCATCGTGCGGCTGGGCATGTCGTCGATGAACAACGGCGCCTTGCTCATGGCGGCCACGGTGTCGACCAGCTTCGCGCGATCGGTGGGCGAAATGAAACCGTTGCGCAGCTTATGGCCGTTGATGCGGCCGTGCGAGCAGAGCATGCGCTCGGCAAGTTCCATGCGCGACATTTCCAAACTGACAAACAAGGTGGCCCGACCGCCGGCAATCGCCACCTGATCGGCGATGTTGGCGGCCAGCGCCGTCTTGCCCATGCTGGGACGCGCGGCCAGAATCACCAACTCGCCCTCGTGCAGCCCGCCCGTCATGCCGTCCAGATCGGTGAAACCGGTGGGCATGCCGCCCACACCGCCGCCCTTCTTCAGCCGATCGTCGATGCGATCGAGCGCCTGATAGAGCACGTCTTGAAACTGGGCGACCTCGCTGGATCCCTGGTCTTCGAGAATGCGAAACACCTTCTCTTCGGCCCGGGCCAGCATCTCGCGGCTTTCGATCGACTGGTCGTAGGCGTCGCGCAGGATTTCGGTGCTGACATGAATGAGCGACCGCAGCGTCGCCTTGTCGCGGACGATCTGGGCATAGTAAATGGCGTTGGCGGCGGTGGGCACCGCATCGGTCACCTCGGTCAGGTAGGCCAGGCCGCCGATGCTCTCCAGATCGTTGTGTTTCTTAAGCCGCTCGACGAGCAACATCGCGTCGATTTTCAGCCCGTCGTTGTGCATCGCCAACAAATGGCCGAACAGCGTCTGATGATGCGGCGAGTAGAAGTCAACCGGGCGGAGCACCAAGGCGACTTCGTCGCACAGCTCCGGATCGAGCAGTAAGCTGCCCAAAACGCCTTGTTCGGCTTCGACGTTTTGCGGAGGGAGTCGATCGAAGATTTCCGCCATGAAAAGCTACCTCCATGCCGATCGGCCTGCCACCGGGCAATGAGCGGAGGCCGGCTCAAATGAGCAAACGCCGGTGGCTGGGGCAGAGGCTTCCCGATGCCCCGGCTCGGACCGACCGGGGCATCGCTTAGACTCTGCCCCAGCCACCAATTGATTGAATAACAGGAGGCGCGCTAGCCGGGCTTGCTCTCTTTGGCGGCCGGCTTGGTTTCTTTGCCCGCGGGTTTGGCTTCTTTGGCGGCCGGCTTCGCTTCGGCGGCCTCTTCGCTCACGGTCGGCACCACCCACACCTTCAAATCGGCCTCGACTTCGTGCCCCAGGTGAATGGTCACCGTGTAAAGGCCCAACTCTTTGAGCGGGCCTTTCAGCCGCACCTGGTCGGTGGTCACCGTGATCTCGCTGCGCTTCAGCGCGCTGACGATTTCCGTCGCGCCCACCGAACCGTAGAGATGTCCCTCGTCGTTGGCGTTGGCTTCGATCGTGATGCTCTGCCTGCCCAGTTGATCGGCCAGCGAGCGGAGCCCCGCCAGGCGAGCGTTTTGGATTTCTTGCAGCCGCGCTTTGTGCTTTTCGATCATCCGCTTGTGATGATCGGTGGCGATGGCCGCCAGCCCCTGGGGCAACAGGTAATTTCGAGCGTAACCCGGCTTCACCGAGACGACTTCGCCTTGCTTGCCCAAGTGGTCGACCGATTGAATGAGCATCAGTTCGATGCCGCCGTGCGCGGTGCGCGGCAAGCGTTTGTTGCGGCCGGGAAGCTTGGGTCGGTGTGCGGATGCTTTGGAACTCATATTCTCGATAATGCGGAAATTGTTTTGATTTCTAGACGGAAGGGTGCGTCCGTGGGGCCACCTTCCCAGCCGCCCGTGAACGCCAACCAAGGCCGCATGGACGACCTAGGAAGGTCATCCCACGCCTCAATAGCGATGTCGATCGCAGTTAAAAGGGAATCTCGTCCTCCGGCGGCTGCGAGACCGAAGCCGTGGCGCGAGGCTCGCCATAATGGTTGGCCGGAGGGCCGAATTCGGCGTCCTCGTAGGCCGCGGGCGGGCGGTTGCCGCCGCCTTTGTTGCCGCCGCCCTTCGTGCCGAGCAACTGCAGACGTTCGCCGATGACTTTCAGCCGCGACCGCTTTTGCCCCTCTTTGTCTTGCCATTGATCGAGTTTCAGCCGGCCCTCGATCAGACACGGCGCGCCTTTGTTCAGATATTCGCTGGCCACCTCCGCCGTGCGCCCCCACAGCGTGATATCGACGAACGTCGTCTCTTCGACCGATTCGCCGTTCGGCCCTTTGCGATAATCGTTCACCGCCAACCCGATGTCGGTCACGGCAGTACCGCTGGGCGTATAGCGCAGTTCAGGATCGCGCGTCACGTTGCCCAACAAAATCACTCGGTTGAAGCTGGCCATAGATCAAATCCTCACGAAAGGAGAAGACGTGGTTGAACTGCGTAAAGCTGCCTCTTTCGGTTGCTCGCTTCCACGCTTCCTTGCTTCAACTACCCGTCTCGGCGACCTCCGCGGCCATTTCTTCCTCGGCGGGCGCCTCGGCTTCCGCCTCGGGGGCCGTTTCACGCCGAGCCTTGTTGGCATCGGCGCCGCTCGACAAGGCATGACTGACCAAGGCGTCGACAATTCGCGGCTCCACCTTGATCATCAAGCAGCGCAGCACGCTGTCGCTCAACTGAAACTCGCGCTCGAGGCCGGTGATTTGCTTGCCGTCGATGCGGAAATACGAAAGCCAATAGGTGCCTTTGCGCTGTCCGTTGATCGGATAGGCCAGGCGGCGCTCTTCCCAGAGGCGGCTGACGAGCATTTCGCCGCCCGCCTTCTGGACGATCTCGGCCACCTGCCCCGATACGCCCGCCTGATCGCGGTTGTAGCGGTTCGAGTCGAAAATGAACAAACCTTCGTAGACGTTGCTCACCAAATGCTCCTCAGCCCAAATACTTTTAAGCCCAAATACTTCTTCTAAGCGTTGTAACGGTTCATGCAGGTTTCGATGCCCTCGCCGGCCCACTCGACCACCGCGTCGGCCGCCTGAACCACCATGTGTTCCACCTCGGCCTTTTCGTCTTTGCCGAATCGGCCCAACACGAAATCGACCGGATCCCAGCCGTCGGGCGGCTGCCCAATGCCCACTCGCAGCCGGGCAAACTCTTCGGTGCCCAAGGCACGAATGATGTCTTGCAGTCCCTTTTGCCCGCCCGACGATCCCTTGGCCCGAAACCGCAGCCTGGCCAAGGGCAGATGAAAGTCGTCGCAGACGATCAGCAGTTGCTTGTTCTCCAGCTTGTAAAAATCGCGGGCTTGCACCACGCTGGCGCCGCTGCGATTCATAAACGTATGTGGCCACAGCAGCCAGGCCCGGTCGCCCCGCAAATCGGCTTCGACAATCTCTCCCTGAAAGCTGCCGCGCGGCGAGCCCGTGGCGTAGCGGCTGGCCAGGTTCGAGAGCACATCGAAGCCAATGTTGTGCCTCGTCGCCTGGTATTTGCGTCCGGGATTGCCCAAACCCACCACCAGCTTCATGGTCTATTCTTCTTCCGCCCCCTCCTCGGCCTCGGCTTTGCGGCCAATCACTTCGGGTTCGGCGCCCGTGGCCACCGCGGCCTCTTCTTCTTCAGGCTTCGGCTCGACGCACTGCACAATCACCATTTCGGCGTCGGCCAGCAGCGTGGTGCCTGGCGGCAATTCGATCTTGTCGGCGGTCAGCGATCCATTCAATTTCAGATCGTTGATCCGCAACGTCAGTTTTTCGGGAATCGACACCACCAGGCACTCGACATCGACCTGATGAACCAACTGCGAGACGATGCCGCCGTCTTTTACGCCCGGCGCTTCGCCGCGCAGCTCGACGTGTACTTCGACCTGCACCTTCTCGTCGGCGGACACGCGCGTCAGATCCATGTGCAGCACGTCCAGCCCATACGTATCCCACTGCAGGTCGCGGATGAAGGCTTTGTCTTTGACGGCCCCGTCCAAATCGACCACGCGGGCGCCGTGTCGCACGGCGGTTTTCACCTGGTCGGCGGGAATGGACAGGCTCAGGTTCTGTTCTCCGTGGCCGTAAAGCACGGCGGGCACGGCCCCGTTCTGCCGCAGCCGCCGCGCGTGTCGTTTGCCGCGGCTTTCGCGAATTTCTACCTTCAAAACTTCCGACATGGCGATCTTCCTGGTGCTTCTGGCCCACGGGGGCGCGAATCTCGCCATTCTCCCCGAATCACGCCGGATTGCAAGGGGAAAAAACCCGGTTACGGTTCGCCTTCACTC
>DASVHB010000368.1:0-4219 GCA_036379195.1 Pirellulales bacterium | reverse complement strand
TCGAAACAGATTCGCAAGGAACGAAACCATGAACTTTCGCATTCGCCTGATATGGAAGCCAGCGGTGGCCGTCGTGCTCGCCACCATATTCGCGCCGCTCGTCCGGGCACACGACGAGCATGAGGCGCTGCCGAGCAAAGGCGCCACCGCCTATAAAAACCTGCTGCTCATCACACCCCAGGCCGAAAAGGCCATCGGCCTGCAAAAGGCCAAGATCACACTCGCCGATTGGCGCGAGGAAATTGTCGTCAACGCCACAGTCGATGTTCCCTGCACACGACATGCCTACGCCGCCTCGCTCGTTTCGGGCAAGATTGACGAACTGCTGGTGCGACCCGGCGACGACGTGCAGGCGGGCCAGGTGCTGGCGCGAGTGCGGAGCCTGGAGTTGGAAACAATTCAATCGCAGCTTCTGCAAGTCTCCGCCGAACACGATCTGGCGGCGCGCACGCTCGACCAACACGAGAGCCTGGCCCAAGGCGGCGCCCTGCCGCAGCGAGATCTGTTTCTGTCTCGGGCAAACCGCCGCGAGAAGGTCGCGGAGTTGGCCCTGCTTATGGCCAAGCTACGTTCGATCGGCCTTTCGCCCGACACGCTGACGGAAATCATTCTCAGTAAACAACCGCTCCGCTCGCTGCCGGTGATCAGCCCCATCACAGGTTCCATCGCGCTGGCGGACGTCCGCATCGGTCAGACGGTCGATCCGAGCGACCCGATTTTTCAACTCATCGACCGTTCGGGCGTCGTCTTCGTGGGCGAGGTCTTGGAGAGCGACGTTTGGCGTGTGCGCGTCGGCATGCCGGTGCGCGTGGTGCTGGCAAGCTTTCCCGATCAGCCGTTGGAGGCGAAGCTCGAACACGTTGGTCTGAAGCTGGACGAGCGGCGGCGCACCATGCAGGTGCGCGCCGAGATGCCCAACAGCGAAGGCCGCATTCGGCCGGGCATGTTCGGCCGCATGCACATCGAAGTGACACGCACGACCGAGACGGTCGTTTGCCCGGCCGAGGCGCTGATTCGCCGCGGCGACCGGCATTACGTGCTCCGCGAACAAGGCCGCGATCACGGCAAATACGCGCTCACCCGCGTCGTGGTCGGCAGCCGCGACGAGGGCCGCGTGGAGATCGTCGATGGTCTGTTTCCCGGCCAGCGCGTCATCACGGTCGGCACGCTCGAACTTGCCGCGCTATTGAACGACGCTTTTGACGTTGCCGACGCGCAAACCGAATCGTCGCCGCGGCCACAGCCCGCGGCCGCGCCTGCCGCCACGGCCAGTTCGGGCGACACGCCGGCTCGGCCGATTGTCGTGCCGGGCAAAATCGAAGCGGAAACCGGCCGCAAGCAGTTTGCGGCGGCGACGGTCAGCGGCCGGTTGGCGAGCATTCTTGTCGAACGCGGCACGCGCGTGAAGCGCGGCGATGTGCTGGCGGAAATCGACAGTTTGCAGTTGCGCAACCTGCAACTCGATTTGCTGGGCGCGAAAGTGCGGCTCGATCTTGCGCGGCAAAGTCTCAAACGGCTGCGGGATCTCAATCAAGACCGACTGGTCAATCGCCAAAGTATTTGGGAGCTGGAGTCGAGCGAGCGCTCGTTGGAAACCAAGTTGGCGGCGCTCGCCGGGCAACTTGGTCTATTGGGGCTTGAACCGCGGGAAATCGAACACTTAAAAAAGATCGACCTGAGCAAGGCCGACGTACACGAGCAAATGACAACGCTCTTGCCGGTGCGTGCGCCGGCCGACGGCTGGGTGGTCGACTTCGAGTTGGGGCTAGGCGAAGTGGTTCAACCTCTGGAACGGCTCTTTGAATTGCAAAACCTGGCGAAGATTTGGGTGCAAGCCTACGTGCGCGAGGGCGACATTGCCCGTGTGGGCGTTGGGCAGCCAGTCACCGTCACCGTCGCCGGCGATCCGACGTTTCGCGCCCACGGCCGAGTCACACGCGCCAGCCCTCTCGTCTCCGCGACCGACCGCGTGCTTTCCGTTTGGGCCGAGCTAGACAACAGCGACTTACGGCTGCGCGAGGGCATGCTGGCAACGGTTGCCATTGAGGCAGGGGCCGGCACATGGCCGGTCGCGAGAGGCGCGAGGCGAGATGAAAGATGAGGCGTGCGTCTTTCTCGCCCACATAACCGGCCGCGGCTGCCGCTCACCTCTGAATTACAGTAAAATGAAGGCACACCTAAGACTTCGCGGAGAACCGTCGTGGCCGACCTGATCGCCCAAGGTAACGAACCCCAACAACGCTGGCGACGCGTGCTGCGCCCGAATCAGCGGTTTTTGTTGGGCCGCGAGGCGGGCAACTTCTCCACTCCCTGGGATCAGCAGATTTCGCGAAACCACGCCCGAGCCTGCTGGGAGCAGGGCCGGCTGCACGTGGAGAAACTGCCCGACGCGCGAAATCCCGTCTTCTTTGGCGGCCGGCCGAGCGAGGCTTTTCAGGTGCGCGCCGGCGAGCAGTTTGTGATCGGTCAAACCACCTTCACCGTCACCAGCGACACGGTTCAATGGTTGGCCGACGTCGAGCGCCCCGCCGAGGAACAAGCCTACAGCGCCGAAGCCCTCGAGCGCGTGCGCTTTCGCAATGCCGATCAACGCATCGAGGTGCTGAGCCGCTTGCCCGACATTATCTCGGGCGCGGTGAACGAAAGCGAGTTGTTCGTGCGTCTGGTGAGCATGCTGCTGGCGGGCATTCCTCGGGCGAGCGCCGTGGCCTTGGTGGTGGCCGATCAAGACCGCGCGCCGGGTTCGCCCATGCAGGTCTTGCATTGGGATCGGCGGTTGCTGGGCGGCGACGAATTTCAGCCCAGCCAGCGGCTGATTCTCGACGCCGTGCGGCGCGGCGAGTCGGTATTGCATATCTGGGAGCCGACGCGCGAGCAGAGCACTTCGCAATTCACGATGACGGCGAACGTCGATTGGGCGTTTTGCACGCCGGTGCGCGGCGAAGCTTGCCGCGGCTGGGGAGTTTACGTCGTCGGCCAGTTCGTAGCCTCGCTCGGCAGCGAACACCCGGCCGCGCCCGATGATTTACGCGAAGACATCAAGTTCACCGAGTTGGTGGCCGCCACGTTGAACTCCCTGCGGCAAACCGATCTGTTGCAACGCAAACAGTCGGCCCTGCGCAGCTTTTTTTCTCCGCAGATTCTGGAGGCGATTACCCACGAAGACCCCGAGGTGGTGCTGGCGCCGCGTGAAGCGCAAGTGTCGGTGTTGTTTTGCGACGTGCGGGGTTTCTCGCGAAAGGCCGAGAAGGAGGCCGGAGACTTGCTCGCGCTGCTCGACCGCATCAGCAAGGCGCTGGGCGTCATGACGCACCATATTCTTGACAAAGGCGGCGTGTTCGGCGATTTCCAGGGCGATGCGGCGATGGGTTTTTGGGGCTGGCCGCTGGCGCAGTCGAACACGGTGGAGCAAGCCAGCGCCGCGGCGTTGGCCATTCGGCTGGCTTTTGAAACCTCCGCCAAAGAACCGACGCACCCGTTGGCGAATTTTCAGGTGGGCATTGGCCTGGCCACCGGGCGCGCCGTGGCCGGCCGCATTGGCACGGTCGATCAATCGAAGGTGACGGTGTTTGGCCCGGTGGTCAACCTGGCCAGCCGGCTGGAGGGCATGACTAAGTTCTTGCAGACGTCGATTTTGCTCGACGAAGCGACCTCACGCGAGGTGCGCGAACAAGTGCCGCGCGAGGTGGCTCGTTCCAGGCGCATCGCCGTGGTGCGTCCTTATGGGTTTGACGAGGCGGTCGAGGTGAGCGAGTTGCTGCCGCCGGCGGCGGAGTATCCTGAATTCACGGACGAGAACATTCACGACTACGAGGCCGGGCTGGATGCGTTTTTGGCGGGCAATTGGTCGCAGGCCGTCGAATATTTGCACCGCGTGCCGGCGAAAGACCGCGTGAAAGATTTTCTCACCGTGTACATCGCGCAGTACAACCGCACCCCGCCGGTGCATTGGGACGGCGTCGTGCCGCTGGAACGAAAAGGGTGACGCTCGTCAGCGGACGACGCCAGAGGCGGCGCGGTCGCCGACATCATCGGGGAATCCAACCACATCAGGGCGCATCGCGTCAAAACCGCGCGACGCGAGATCACGCTCTGAATACCACGGGGCGAAGTATCGTTGAAAAAGTTCGTCGCAGTGTGTAAGCGTTGACATGGCAGTCGGCAGGCACGATGAACGCGCGGCTCTTGGCGGCTATGTCGCGAGTGCAACAGCGCTCCC
>DASVHB010000367.1:0-8123 GCA_036379195.1 Pirellulales bacterium | reverse complement strand
CGGTCAATCATTGCTCCACCGGCGTGAAGCCGGTGGTGGCACAACGGAATAAATCTCACATCGATCCGTTGATAGTATTCGTTCAAAAACATGCCTCGTTTGCACAGGCCAGCCCGTCACCGAACAACTGGACGGGCTAGGAAGCCCATCCTCCTTTTCCCAACATCACGCAAGGTTATTTAGCCATCGCCTTCAACCGCCGGCTGACTTCATCAGCAGCGCCGACACGCTCACGGGGATCTTTGGCCATCATATCGCCGATCAGTTCGACGAATTCGTCGCTCAAATGAGCGTTAAGCAAACCGGGGTGCTTGGGCGGCGAATGGAGATGGCCCTCGGTTTTCTCCGCCAGCGTCCGAGCCGGGAAAGGCACTTTGCCCGTCACCGCGTAATAAAGCGTGCAGCCGAGCGCGTAAATGTCGGCGGCGGGTGAGAAAGTGCCGGGGTGTTGAAGCTGTTCCGGCGCCAAATAATCGGCCCACTTGGCGTTTCCGTCGGCGGGCGCCGCCTGAGAAGTATCTTGCGAAAAGAAGCCGGCCAGCCCCAGATCGGAGAGTTTTACCTGCTCGTCGGGCGTAACCAAGACGTTCGTGGGCTTCAGATCGCGATGCGTCAGGCCGCGACAGTGGGCAAAGGCCAGGCCGTCGGCGGCTTGGGCCATCAAGGCCGCGGCCGTCGCCATGGCAAGCCGGCGTTGCCGCCGCACCAGACGCCGCAGGCTGGTGCCGGGCACGTACTCCATCGCCAGGTAGTGAACATTGCGTTCTTGTCCGGCATCGTAAGCGCGCACCAGGTTTTTGTGATCGATTTGGGCTTGTAAACGTATTTCCGCTTGAAATTGCCTGACCGCGTTGGGCGACGAGCAGCGTTTGGAAAGCACCTTGACGGCCACGATGCGGCCCATCACCGAGTGTTCGGCCATATACACGTCGCCGGTGGCGCCTTTGCCGATGGAATCGATGATCCGATAAGGCCCCAAGGTAAACGTCTTGCGGCCGGCGCGCAGTTGGGTGGCTTGCCAGGTGTTGAGCCGGCCCATCGAAATCAATTGGATGGCAAGCCGCTCGTCATTGGCCGCGCCCCCAGGGCTGAAATCTCGCAAGACTGCCCGAGCGCGATCCAGATCGTCGTGAGTTACCAAGCCGCTGGCGATGGCGCAGCGTTCAAACAGAGAAAAGGCACGGTCGTTCATAAAACAAGATGTCTGGCATCTCTACTTCACCCGGCCACGATTTGCCTCCCTAATGGCAGGCCTGGCAGGCCAGCACAAAACCGCCAACTCGTTCGGCGGACAGCGTCTGACCGCGGTGCGCGTCGTGGCAACCCCAACAACAAGTCAATTGCATGACATCGCCCGCCCGCGCGCCGCCGGACGGAACCGCCAGCGTGTATCCGGAGATCACGTCTCGACAGCCTTCACGAAGTTTTTGTTTTTCGACCCACTCGCCGCCGCTCAGAGCGGCGTGCCAGTTTGCGGCGCAAGCGACGGCCGCGGGGCTAGGCGGCGCCCCTCCGTGCGATAAGGTAATTTGCCGCAACATGCCGGCGACGGCCAAACCAATGCAGGCCGCGGCGGCGAATCTCGCGGCCGAACGCCAGTGCGAAGCATCCGCCGCGGGCCGCGGCCCGGCGGCGGCACGCGCCACAGGACGCGTGATTGGCGATTGCGTTTTCAAGGGCGCCTGACTGTGATCACCCCATTGAGCACGCGGCTGGGCCGTGCCGGCATAGCGCGGCAAGCTATCGCTCTCTTCGGGCGAAATCGCCTCTTGCAGCAACTCCATCGCGGGCCGCAGCGCCTCGGCCAACTCACGGCACGATTGGCAATGGTTGAGGTGCGCCTCGACAATACCGTCGGAAGGCGCGCCGGTGGGAAATGGGCCGCGGGTGAGAATGTCAAAAACTTCGTCGCAATGAATCATAGAACCTCGCTCCCCTGGGCGGCCTCCGCCTGTCGGACCAGATCGGCCAGCCGCATCAAGCCCCACTTGACGCGGTTCTTGGCCGTTCCCAGGCTGCACCGCATCGTTTCAGAAATCTCCTCAAACTTCAGGCCGGCGAAAAAACGCAACCGCAAGGCATCGGCCTGCGCCGGCGGCAACTGCGCCAGCAGCGATTCAAGCTGCTCCGTTCGCTCTTGCGCCAGCATGTTTTGCCAAGGCGGGCCTTCTCCCCGCTCGACACTGGCCTTATAGATGGCCGGCGCCACTTCGTCGGCGGGCCGGTCGTCCCAGCAGAAAAGCCGCGGCCGGCGAACGTGGCCGGCCCACGAGCGGCGGCACTGGTTGAGCAAGATGGTCCACAGCCAGGTGCGAAAATTTCCCGGCTGCCGATAGCTGGCACGCCACTTGAATGCCGCCAGCAGCGTTTCTTGCACGGCGTCTTCGGCCCAGTCGCGCCGGCCGAGGCGGCTCTGCGCCACGCGCAGCAACGCCGGCTGATAGCGACGCGCAATCTCGCCAAAGGCGGCGCGGTCGCCCGCCTGGGCCTGTTGCATCAACTCTTGATCGGAAAGTGCCGGGCCATCGTCGCGCATCTCTCCATTGTGCGCGACAATGGCCCCTCACGGCAAGAGAATGTTTGTCAAGAGACTGTGTTTAGCGGCAAACCGACGGCCCGGTTATAGAATTCATCGCTGTCGAGAATGGTTTCGGTGTTGGACGTGGTGCCGTAGCCCGCGTTGATGTTATTCACAAACATCTGCAGACCATAGGCATCCGCCGCGCGGCCCAAATACCTCTCGTAAAGGCCGTTGACCGAAAGCACTTGGAATTCGTAGCTGTCGGTCAGTTCGGTCGCGAATTCAATGTGGGTCGTGCCGGTCATCAGTTGATTGCCGTAAAAGGCAAGGTCGGCGGCCGAGGGAGGACGCTTCAGCGCATCCTCAAAGGCGGCGGTAATGAAACCGTTGGTGGTGCCGCCGGCGTCGTAATAGAATTCGCTGGATGACATCAAAATAGCCCCCAGGTCAGACTGGGTGCCAAAATTGACGCCGCTGCCGACATGCACTCCGCCGGAGGTCAGCATCATCTGCAAATAGTAGGCCTCTCCGGCGGGGTCCGGGTCTCGGTGCAAATAAGTATGGTAGGCGCTGGCGATGCGGCCGCGGAAATACTCATACGGCGGGGTATTCTCCAGCAGGATGAACACGAAGGTCTGCCGGTCGTGGTCGTTTTTCACGAACTGGCCGGTCCAATAGTTCACGTCCTCCATGGTCACCGGACGCTGCAGCGTCGTCTTTAGCACCTCGTTGACATAGCGCTGATCGGCGGTGCCCTGTGTGCCGTCCGGCAGCAGAGGAGCGATATTGGCCGGGTCAATCGCAAAAGCGTAGGCCGTTGGGTTTGCCTTGTCCGCGACGGCGACGATAACCGAATTGGTGTAGATATCGCTGTAGGTGTGCGAACCGGTGACGAAATAAACCCCGTTCACTTCGGTGACATTGCCGGCGGTGGTCACGCCGTCTCCCCAGGCGATGGCGGCGTTGAAGTTGGCGGCTGGCGTGCTGCCGTCGCCAGCGGTGAACGTGGCCACCGGCACGTTGCTGAGGGGTTGGTTTTCAAAACCGCTGATGGCCACCGGGTTCGTCACGATGGGGTTGGCCGAGAACAGGCTGCGTCCTTCCAGGCGTTCGCCCCCGGTGTATTGCCCCACACAATTGCGGCGCGGCCGCTGCGCCCCGCGGCGCGTCTGCCGTTTGGACCGGGACAAGGACGACGATGACAGCGACAACAACGAAGACGACAACAAAGACTGCCAGAATTGTGCGGAAAAAAGGGACATCACATGTCTCCGGTGGCGCTTGCGGGTTATCAGCTACAGCCGTTATCGGCCGCATATTCCATTATCAGTGAAGGGCAAGGGCCAAACCGCGCAATTTACCGTAGTTTGCCCGAAATGGCAGCACCAATACCGCTGGGAAAGGGCGTGGGGCGAAGTACGCTTCGCCCCAGCTCCGCTTTCGACTCACGCCATTGTCCCGATGGTTTTGCGAAACCGTGACAGGGCGATGCCAAAGAACACCGCGCCGATCAGGGCCAGCGCGAGGAATTGCGGCCAAACAATGCCCAGACCCGCGCCGCGGTACAGAATGCCCTGGGCAAGCATGACAAAGTGCGTGGTCGGCGCCGCCAACATCACCTCTTGAACCCATTCGGGCATGCTCTCCCGGGGGGTGTTGCCGCCGGATAGCATTTGCAGCGGCATGATGGTTAGCATCAGCAGCAGGCCGAACTGCGGCATGGAACGGGCGAACGTGCCCATGAAAATGCCCATCGAGGTGGTGGCGAACAGGTGCAGCGCGGCGCCGCACAGAAAAAGCAGGAGCGAGCCTGCGATCGGAACCGACAGCAGTCCCCGTACGACGACGACCAGCGAGAAAGCGGACGCGACAAGCACCACCAACCCCATCGACCAGACTTTGCTCGTCATGATCTCCAGCGGCGTCACCGGCATCACCAGCAGGTGCTCGATGGTGCCCCGCTCGCGCTCGCGGATCAAGGCGGTGCCGGTGAGCACGATGGACAGCAAGGTGATCTGGTCGATCACCTGGATCACCGCGACAAACCAGGCCCGTGTCAGGTTGGGGTTGAAGCGCACCCGCCCCGCCAGGTCCACGGGCAGTCTCGCGTCGTCACGGTAGCGTTGCGAGAATGTTCGCACCTCGCCATCGACGATCGTCTGGATATAGCCGCTGCCGGTGAAGGCCTGGCCGACGCGGGTCGCATCGACGTTGAGCTGAATCGCGGGCGAACGCCCCGCCAGCACGTCCTCCTGAAACTCGGGGGGAATGTTGAGGGCGAAGGTGTCCAGCCCGGCGTCCATCCGGGCGTCCATTTCCGCTTGGGTAATCACGACCGGCGGGAGGAAGTACGGAGGGTAGAAAGCGCTGACGATCCGCTGCGACAGCGGCGACTGGTCCTCATCGACGATCGCGATCGGCGCCTTGTGGAGCGTTTCGGGCGCCGCTGTCGCGGCCGTGTAGACTGACATTGTGAAAGCGTAGGCGATCAGCAGCAGCATCATGGGGTCGCGGGCCAGCCCCCACAATTCCTTGACGCCGAGATGCAGAATGTTCGCCACGCTCATGGTTTCAGCCTCTTACTAAGTCTCTTGCTTCTTCAGCAGCGCCACGCTCCACCCGAGCAGCACCGGAATGGCAATCAGCAGCGGGACGAACGAACCGCCCAGGTCGGCAAAGCCCAACGCCTTGGAGAATGTGCCGCGGGAGATCGTGAGGAAATGCGTGGTGGGGTAAATCCGCCCGATCAGGGCGCCGCCGCCCTCCAGGGAGGAAACCGGGTCGATCAGGCCGGAGTACATTTGGGCGGGCAGCATGGTGATCACCGATGTGCCAAAGATGGCCGCGATCTGGCTGCGCATGAAGGTCGAAATCAACAGCCCCATCGCGGTCGCGCAGACGACGTAGAGCAGCGCGCCGGCGGCCTCGGCCGCGAAACTCCCCTTGAGCGGGACCCCGAAGACAGTCACCGCGAGCGCCGCCAGCAGCAGGAAATTGAGCATCCCGATAATCACGTAGGGAAGCTGCTTGCCCAGCACGAACTCCAGTCGCGTCGTCGGCGTGACATAGAAGTTGATAATCGAGCCAAGCTCTTTCTCGCGGACGACCGCGAGCGCCGCCAGCATGGCCGGGATCATCAGGAGCAACAGCGGGATCACCGCCGGCACCATCGCCATCAGGCTCTTGACATCCGGGTTGTAGCGATACCGCAGCTCGATGGTGGCGGGGCCGGTCAGTCGGCCCAGGCCAAGCTCGCGCCGGGCCACGTCGGTCAGCCAGAGGGAATGCATGCCTTGCACGTAGCCCCGAATCGTTTCGCCGCGCGTGGGCATGGCGCCGTCGATCCACACGCCGATCTCGACCGGGCGGCCGCGCATCACGTCGCGAGCGAAGCCGGGCGGAATCTCGACGGCCATGCTAAGCTCCCCCGACAGCATGCGCCGGTCCAATTCTTCGTAGTCGGCAAGCGGCCGCTGTTCGATGAAGTAGCGCGGCGAGCCGGCCAGGTTGAGCACGTAATCGCGGCTGATGGTCGTCTGGTCGCGGTCCAGCACGGCGAATTTCAGGTCTTCCACATCCAAGGTGATGCCATAGCCCATGATGAACATCAAAAGCACGCTGCCCAGCCCGGCCAGCGTCAGACGGATCGGGTCGCGGCTCAACTCCAGCGCCTCGCGCCGGGCGTAGCTCGCCATGCGTTGAAAGCTGAACCAGCCTCCCAGGTTGCCTCCTCCGGCAGGTGGCTCGTCTGCCAAGGCATGCTCGACCGGCGCGGCGTTTTGCGCCACTGGTTCAGCCGACTCGTCGCCGGCGACCGCATCTTCCAAGTAACCGATGAAGGCCTCTTCCAGTGTGGCCGAGCCGCGCTTTTCGACCAGCCCGGCCGGCGTGTCGCTGACCAACACCTTGCCGGCGTGCATCAGAGACATGCGGTCGCAACGCTGGGCCTCGTTCATGAAATGGGTGGAGATGAAAATCGTGACCTTATCGCGGCGGGAGAGCTCGATCAGCAGTTGCCAAAAGCCGTCGCGCGCCACCGGGTCCACGCCTGAAGTCGGTTCGTCCAGGATGAGCAACTCGGGCCGGTGAATCAACGCCACCGCCAGCGACAGACGCTGCCGCTGTCCGAGCGGCAGGGAGTCGGGCAGCGCGTCGATGACCTGCTCCAGGCCGAAGCGCCGGGCCGACTCCTCGACTTGCTCTGGGATTTCCTGCGGCGGAACTTGAAACAGTCGCGCGTGCAGCGCCAGGTTCTGCCGCACCGTCAGCTCGGAATAGAGCGAAAACGCCTGCGACATGTACCCCACGCGCCGGCGCGTCGCGATGTCGTCGGCGTCGACCTCGCGGCCGAGCAACCAGGCCTTTCCCTCACTGGCCGGCAGCAGGCCGCAGAGCATCTTCATCGTCGTCGACTTGCCGCAGCCGTTGGAGCCGAGGAAGCCGAATATCTCGCCGCGCTCGATGCGGAAAGTAACCCGATCGACCGCCGTGAACGAGCCGAATCTCTTGGTCAGATCGCGTGCTTCAATGGCCACTTCGCCGCCAACTTCCGCTCGGGGAGGAATCACAAGCTTCGTGTGTCCCCGGCGTTTCTCCTCTGGCAACAGCGCGACAAAAGCCTCTTCCAGCGACTCCGTGCCGGTGCGCTTGAGCAACTCCGGCGGCGCGCCGGTCGCGAGCACGCGGCCCGCGTCCATCGCCACCAACCAATCAAATCCCGCGGCCTCGTCCATGTAGGCGGTCGCCACCAGCACGCTCATGCCGGGCCGGGTGACGCGGATGCGGTCGATCAACTCCCAGAACTGACGCCGCGACAGAGGATCGACGCCGGTGGTCGGTTCGTCGAGGATCAGTAGATCCGGGTCGTGAATCAGGGAGCAGCACAGGCTCAGCTTTTGCTTCATGCCGCCGGACAGCTTGCCCGCCGGCCGATCGGCAAAAGCTCCCATGCCGGTGCTCTCCAGCAAGTCGTCAATGCGGCGTTCGCGGTCGCGGCGGTTGTGTCCGAACAGCCGGCCGAAGAAGTCGGCATTCTCGAAGACCGAGAGCGTGGGGTAGAGGTTCTTGCCCAGGCCCTGCGGCATATAGGCGACGCGCGGCGACACGGTTCGCCGAAAGCCCGCGTCCGCCATGTCGCCCCCAAGCACCTCCACCCGTCCGCACTGAATCTGGCGGGCGCCGGCGATGAGTGACAGCAGGCTCGATTTACCAACGCCGTCGGGGCCGATTAGCCCGACCATGCAGCCGGCCGGCAGGTCAAGGGTGACCGCATCAAGGGCGCGGCTCTGGCCATAATGTAGGCTGATGTCGATCAGTCGCGCCACCGGCGCCGGCCCAGACGCGCCGCCGATGTCGAGATCAGCGTTGGTCATGGCGGAACGCTGACCTCCAACTGGGCGGGCCATTTGGATTGCTCGTCAAGCCGCACGTAGGCCATTCCCGGCAACCCGGTCTTGACGCTGCGAATGTGCTCCTTCAACAGTTCCGGGGCGATGTGCGCTTTGATGCGAAACGTCAGCTTTTGACGTTCCTCGGCCGTCTCGACCGTCTTGGGGGTAAACTGAGCGACGTCAGCGACAAAGGTCACCCGTGCCGGCACGAC
>DASVHB010000366.1:0-2480 GCA_036379195.1 Pirellulales bacterium | reverse complement strand
CGCCAGGCCCAAGAATTGGGCTTCGACGGCCTCGAAATCTTTCCGCCCGCGGCCGGGGCGATCGATGTGAAGCAGGTGGCCTCGTTGCTCAGCGACCACAGCTTAAAGTTAGCCGCAGTGGGCACGGGCGGCGGCTGGGTACGCCAGCGGCTGCACCTCACGCTTCCCGACGCTGCGGCGCGCCAAAAGGCCCGCGCGTTCATTCGCGCCATCATCGACGTCGCCGGCCAGCTTGGCGCGCCGGCCATCATCGGCTCGATGCAAGGCCGCAGCGGCGACGGCGTCGACCACGCCACGGCCACCGGTTATCTGCAAGACGCCTTGCAAGACCTGGGCGAACACGCCCGGCAATACGCCGTGCCGCTCCTCTACGAGCCGCTCAATCGTTACGAGACGAATATGGCCAACACGCTGGAAGTCGGCGGGCACTTGCTCGCCGGGCTTTCGACGCGCAACGTCAAACTTTTGGCGGACTTGTTTCACATGAACATCGAAGAGACCGATTTGCCCCAATCCATTCGCACCGCCGGCGAGCAGATCGGTCACGTCCACTTTGTCGACTCCAACCGCCGCCCGGCCGGCTTGGGGCACCTTGACTTCGCCCCGATTGCCGCCGCTCTCAAAGATATCGGCTACCGCGGCTTTGCATCGGCGGAGGCCTTCCCGTACCCCGATCCGCTCACCGCCGCCCGGCAGACAATCGAGGCGTTCCAGAGCTTGTTTCGCGCCTCGATCACTTAGAACCTATCCCAAAACCGGCATTGTGGTGTTGGCGTCCCGCCTGTCCGCCGGTTCTGGGATAGGCACTTAGTAAGTCGCAATATCTGATTACAAAAGCGTCAAATCAGGATCTTCATGCTCGTTAGCGGGGCGGAGGACAACCCGCCAAGTGACCGCGATTACAGGATCGATCGCCGCGAGGTCCGCGGCCCCTTCTTTAACGGGAAACCGATGACAGAAAAATGGATGGCAGAAAAACTCTGAGAACGCCCGGCGGAGAAACCCGGCGTGGCTCGCAATCGCCCGTTCCAATTCCTTCTTTATTTTTCTGTCGTCAATCTTTCTGTCATACCGTTTCTTTCGCTGATCGGCGCGCCGGCCATTGCCTTGCTGATTGTGGCTAAGCCCGGCTCGATGTATGGTACGCCAATGCTCAAACACCAGCTTCTGCATCCCAAGATCAACGAAGTGCTGGGCCGGGCCGGGCACCATGCCAAGGTGCTCATCGCCGACGGCAATTATCCGGCCTCGACCAAGCGCGGTCCGAATGCCGAACTGGTGTGTCTCAATCTCATGCCCGGTGTGGTCAACTGCACCCAAGTGCTCGAGGCCCTGCTGTCGGCCGTGCCGATCGACCGCATCAACACCATGATGTACACGCCCGACGATCCGTACACGCTCGACCGCGACCCGCCCGTCTGGGACGACTACCGCGCGGTGATTGCCGCCGCCGGGCTGAGCTTGCAGTTCGAACCGATCGCCAAGTGGAGTTTTTATGAAGCCGTGGAGACGCCCGACCACGTGCTGACTATCCAGACCGCCGATCAGCAACGGTTTGCCAATCTGTTATTGTCGATCGGCGTTAGGTAATCAGTGGCGATCATCGCCGAGCGTGGTCCGATGCGAAGGGGCGTAGGGCGACCTTCCTAGGTCGCCTATCGCGCTGCTAGGCTGTGCTGGACGACCTAGGAAGGTCATCCTACGGAGTGGCCGTACATGCGGCTGGAAAGGACCTAGAAGAATGCCCCTGACCATCGACGCCCATCAGCATTTCTGGCGACTCGATCAGCCGTCGCCGTTTGATTATGCCTGGCTTGACGCGGCGGCGCTGGCCCCCATCCGTCGCGATTTTCTGCCAGAGCACCTTGAGCCGCATTTGCAAAACACCGGCGTCGATCGCTGCATCTTTGTACAAACCCAGCATCACCTGCAAGAAAACCGCTGGGCGCTGGAACTGGCCGACCGGCACGCCTTCATTGCGGGCGTGGTGGGCTGGGTCGATCTGGCCGCCGACGATTGCGAAGAGCAAGTGCTGCGGTTTTCAGAAAACCCCAAGTTTGTCGGCGTCCGCCATGTCACCCAAGACGAACCGGACGATGATTTTATTGTGCGACCCGACGTTCTGCGCGGCCTGAAAGTGCTCGAAAAGCACGGCGTGCCGTTCGATCTGCTGTTTTACGTCAAGCACCTGCGGCACGTGCCGGAGCTGGCCAGGCGGCTCCCAGAACTGCCGATGGTGATCGACCATTTGGCCAAACCACGCATCAAAGACCACGCCACCGACGACTGGCTGCCGCACTTCAAAGCCGCGGCGGCTTTTCCGAACGTCTATTGCAAGCTGTCGGGCATGATCACCGAGGCCGACTGGCGGCATTGGACCGCCGACGACCTGAAACCCTACGTGCAGGCGGCCCTGGCGAGCTTCGGCCCGGGGCGATTGATGTTCGGGTCCGATTGGCCCGTGTGCGAACTGGCAGGCA